>NZ_JBAFSM010000013.1:0-114206 GCF_036688125.1 Pannus brasiliensis CCIBt3594
GATTACTCAATTATGAACTGGCACACTCTTCTTGATTCGTGCAGGAGGTCTATTAAGATCGGGCAGTCGCTTTCCACGCGCGCGGATCTGATCCCGATCGAGTATATCGAGCGGTTAACGCACCTTCAGGATCGGGTTCCGGAGTTCGAGGGAATCGAGGCGATCGCGGTGATCGAGACGGAATTGGGACGGTCGATCGATACGTTATTCGAGAGTTTCGAGATCGCCCCGCTCGCGTCCGCGAGTTTGGGACAGGTGCATCGCGCGCGCTTGTTTAGCGGGGAGGAAGTGGTCGTCAAGGTACAGCGACCGAATTTAGAACGGTTACTCAATCTCGATTTTGAACTTCTGCTCCGGATGTCGCGTTGGTTGAATCTGATCCCCGGAGTTCGCAAGTATAAATTGGAGGAACTGTATCAGGAATTTTTCGAGCTACTTTTTCAAGAGATCGATTATATTCACGAGGGCAAAAACGCCGATCGCTTTCGCGAGAATTTTAAAAATTATCCTCAAGTGAAAGTTCCCCTCGTTTACTGGCAGTACACGACGCGAAAGGTGTTAACCCTAGAATACGCGCCGGGGATTAAGGTAGACGATCGGGAGAGTTTACTGGCGAACGGCGTTAATGTGGATGGCGTGATTCAATTGGGAATCTGTTCCTATCTTAAACAACTTTTGCAGGACGGTTTCTTTCAATCCGATCCCCATCCGGGGAATATGGCGGTTAGCGATCGGGGGGAATTAATTTTCTACGATTTCGGGACGATGTTCGAGGTCAAATCCGTCGCGAAGGAACAGATGATCGAGACTTTTTTCGCCGTGTTACGCAAGGATACGGATACGGTGATTAATACGTTAATGTATATGGGATTGATCGAACCGGTGAAGGATATGAAACCGATCCGGGATATCGTTCAATTCCTGTTAGACGAGTTTCGCGATAAACCGATCGATGTGCGAGCTTTCGAGAGAATTAGCGATCGGGTTTACGATATGTTCAAACAACAACCGTTTCGTTTACCCGCGCAGATGACCTTTATTATTAAATCGGTAACAACGCTCGACGGCATCGCCCGATCGCTCGACCCGCGGTATAATTTACTGGCGGCCAGTCAACCGTTCGTGAAAAGTTTAGCGGTTTCGGGAGGCACGACCAACACGATGATCGCCCTAGCCAATCAAGCGCGGAATTTCCTACAACAACAATGGAAAAGAGAAGGTAGGAACGAACGTTTAGTCCGACAGTTGGAGGAGAAAATCGAGAGCGGAAATCTGTCTTTTCCCGTTCGATCGCGCGAGAGTGAACGCATTTTACAACGAATTTATCTAGCGATTAAAGTATTAATTAACGCTTGTTTGACGGGATTTAGTATTCTCGCGGCGATCGCTTTACTTTCTACCGTGTATCACTCTCTCGCGATCGTGCCGTTCGGGTTAGCCGGTTTATTCGGTTTATTTTTCCTGCGTTCCTCGATCGTTTTACTGATCCGCGAACGGGTCGATCGGATGGCGGAACGGTAACCGGAAATATTGAGAGTATATAAGTAGTCGTGAAAAATAAGTTTCCTGGTCGAGACAGGCAATAGAAAAGAGAGTTATCAAAATGTGTGATTAATGTTGTCGAGGTACTTATGACGGAGAGAATCGCGTTATCCACGAAAAGTTTATACGATCGAGATTTCGTTCTCTGGACGGAAAAAACGTCGGAACAGTTACGCCGGAAAGCTTTTGCCGATCTGGATCTCGAAAATTTAATCGAGGAAGTCGAGAGTACGGGAAGAAGCGAGAGACAAGCGGTAGAAAGTTTATTAACCGTTCTAATCGAATACCTACTCAAGTTAACGTATTGGACATCGGAACGGGAAAGAAACGCCCGTCATTGGCTCGTGGAAATCGCGAACTTTCGAGTACAATTGGAAAAACGGATGAAAACCACCCCGCTCGAAAATCACGCGCGAGACTCGTTCGATCCCGCTTACTCGGATGCGAGAAAATCGATAATTCTGGCGAGAATTGTCGATAAAAACTCGATTCCCGAAGAACCTTTTTTCGCGCTCGAACAGGTACTAGATGGGAACTGGTTTCCCGTTTCGATCGATCGATTCCTCGAAAATCGCGATTAGAATCGATGATTACCGCGGGATAACTTCCCCGCGAAGATCGTCAGGTAAACCTCATCGAGCGCTGGCCACGCGGGGGAAATGATACCCTAGAGAAATCGATCGATCTATTGCTATGGTAACGACATCCCTCTCCCTTCCCGATCTCGCCCGTCGCGTCCGTCAAGCCAGCCGCCAACTCGCCACCCTGTCCACGGAGGCTAGAAACGAGGCGATCGAGGCGATCGCGACCGCTTTAGCGGACAATTCCTCGGAAATTCTCGCGGCCAATATCGCGGACTTCCAAACCGCCAAAGCGCAACAGTTACCCGCGGCTTTGTGTTCTCGCTTAGAGTTGAGTCCGAGTAAGTTGAAAGGGGCGATCGCCGGGGTACGGGATGTGGCGAAATTGCCCGATCCGTTGGGAAAAATTCAGATCCATCGAGAATTAGATAGCGGATTAATCCTCAAGCGGATAAGTTCCCCGCTAGGCGTTTTAGGAGTTATTTTCGAGGCGCGCCCCGACGCGTTGATCCAGATTACCAGTCTGGCGATCAAATCGGGAAACGGCGTGATTCTCAAGGGTGGAAAGGAAGCGACGCGCTCTTGTCAAGCGTTAGTTACGATTATTCATAAAGCGCTGGAAAACACGAAAGTCCATCCCGACGCGGTGCGGTTATTAACGACGCGGGAAGAAATTCAGGAGTTATTAAAACTCGACGAGTACGTGGATTTAATTATCCCCCGAGGCTCGAACGAATTCGTTCGCTATATCCAGAATAATACGCGGATTCCCGTTCTCGGTCACGCCGATGGAATCTGTCATCTCTACGTGGATAGAGACGCGGATATCGAGAAAGCGATCGAGATTACCGTGGACGCGAAAACCCAGTATCCCGCCGCTTGTAACGCGATCGAAACCCTGTTGGTTCATCGGGAAATCGCCCCGGAATTTCTCCCCCGCGTCGCTTTGAAGTTACGGGAAAAAGGGGTTAAATTACTGGGAGACGGGGAAACCTGTCGGATGATCGAGGTCGAACCCGCGACGGAAAACGATTGGCGGACGGAATACAGCGATTTAATTCTCTCGATCAAGATTGTCGGGAGTTTAGAGGAAGCGATCGAACATATTAATACTTACGGTTCGCGACACACGGAAGCGATTATTACCGAGAATGATTCGACCGCGGAAAGTTTCCTCGATCGAGTCGATGCCGCCGGGGTTTTTCGCAACTGTTCCACGCGTTTCGCGGACGGTTTCCGCTACGGTTTCGGCGCGGAAGTGGGCATCAGTACCGGGAAACTTCCCCCGCGCGGCCCGGTGGGTTTAGAGGGATTGGTAACGTATAAATATCGGTTAATCGGGGACGGTCACATCGTCGCCAGTTATTCCGGGGAAAACGCGCGATCGTTCACCCATCGGGATTTGTAGGTAGCTAAAAATCCTCTATAATCTTTCCATAATTTCTCGATAACGAATCTATGGATCGGGTTCTCGATATTGATTGGGAACGACTGGCGCGGGATTTCCAGAAATCGGCGAGGGGGAAAAAAGTCGCCGAAGCGCGGGGGATCTATCGCCTTCCACCGGACGGAAAACCGCGAATTCCCGCCGATCTCGAACTGCGCGACTATCAGAATACGGCGATCGTCGGTTGGTTTCGCGCGCGCGGCCGGGGTACGTTGAAAATGGCGACCGGTAGCGGGAAAACGATCGCCGCCCTCGCCATCACTACCGAACTCTACGAAGCGATCGATCTACAAGCGGTTATCGTCCTCTGTCCCTATCGCCATCTCGTCAACCAATGGGGTCGCGAGTGCGAGAAATTTAACCTACAACCGATTCTCGCGTTTGAAAACGTTCGATCGTGGCAGAATGAACTATCGACCGGTCTGTATAACCTGCGTTCCGGCCGCCAAGCGTTCCTAACGGTATTAACCACCAATTCCACGTTTATCACCGAGGGATTTCAATCACAGATCCAATTTTTCCCCGAAAAAACTTTAATAATCGGCGACGAGGTGCATAATCTCGGTTCCCCGCGTTTAGAAGAATTATTACCCCGCGGTATCGGTTTACGTCTCGGACTGTCCGCGACGCCGGAAAGATACTTTGACGAGGAAGGAACCGACGCGATTCTCGACTATTTCGGCCGGGTATTGCAACCGGAATTCACCCTCGCGGACGCGATCGCGAAAGGCGCGCTGGTCAATTATCTCTATTACCCGATTTTCGTGGAATTAACCGAAGCGGAGGCGTTAACCTATGCCAAACTCACCCAGCGTATCGGTTGGGCTTTGGGGAAAAATGACGGTTTTCTCGGCTCGGAGACGGTGACATCGCTATTGATGCGGAGGGCGCGATTGGTGGGTTCCGCGACGAATAAATTGTCGGCCCTGCGGGAGTTGATGCGCGACCGATTGGATACGGCGCGCACGCTGTTTTATTGCGGCGATGGCTACGTGGAGGGGGAAACCTCCCGCTATCGCCGTCAGGTGAACGCGGTGACGCATCTGTTGGGGACGGAATTGGGCTATCGGGTGACGGCTTACACCGCGGATACTCCCCTGGAAGAACGCGAGCGGATTCGGGAACAGTTCGATCGAGGTGTCCTTCAAGGAATTGTAGCGATCCGTTGCCTCGATGAAGGGGTGGACATTCCCTCGATCGAGACGGCCGTGATCCTCGCCAGTAGCGGTAATCCCCGGCAGTTTATCCAGCGTCGCGGTCGGATCTTGCGACCCCATCCGGGCAAGGATAAGGCGACCCTTTTCGATTCGATCGTCATCCCCCCGAAGTTAGATCGCGAGACGTGGGAAGTGGAACGGAATTTACTCCGCAAAGAATTGAGGCGTTTTCTGGAATTCGCCGGACTCGCCCTTAACGCGAGCGAGGCGACCGGGCGATTACTGGAGATCCAGGAGGGTTTCGGCATCTAGGCAGGGGCGGAATCGCCGTACAGGTATTTCCGGACTTCTTCCTGTAGCGATCGCACCTTGTCCGAGGTGAGCGATTGACTCAATCTATCCACCTTTCGCAGTTGCTCGGTCAGGGTCGGGGCCGACAGACCGAGAAAGCGATCGAGAGAGTCGATATCGAGTAAAAAAAGAGCGTCCACGATATCGGCGGGAAGGACGGAGAGGGAACGCAGGAAAGCGCGATTTCGCAAACGTTCGATCTCGGTCTTCAAGCCCATCGCGTATAAACCCTGTCGGCCGGACGCGTGATTCGTCACCCGCAGAACATCGTCCACGGTGAAAATCCGGCGCGAGTTGAGCAGTTGGATCTCTTCGGGCGAGAGACAGTTCAGTGTCTCTAAAGATTGTTCGGCGATCGTCGGGAGCGGTTCATGCGTTCCCAAAACCGGTTTAAATCGCAGGCGTAACCTGCCCACCCGCGATTTCGGGAGAGTATCCCCATCGATCACCGTGACCATTAACTGGCCGATGTCATCTACCCGCATAGAGACGGGAATATTCAGTTCCATCTCATCGAGGACGAACGCGCCCAGGGTACTCGGATAGCGAGACAGTTCCCTCTGTAAACTCGCCACCGAATCGGCGACGCTCTCGCCGAGTTCCTTCAGCACCACTTCCGTCGAACCGTATCCGTAAGATGCCTCGACCATATCCTTAGCTGTTTCCATTCTCTCCATCTTCCCTCGCCGGGGGCGCGTAACGGAAGGTCAAGCGAAGTCGCGCGAGATCGCGGGACGCGGGCGCGAGAGATAACCGCGTCGTTTCGGCGTGGGTTTGTTTGGGCCGGACGCGATAGCTCGCGGCCAGACTACAACCGAAACGCGACCACCGGAAGGCCGAAGGGGGAATCCCCTCCTCGTCCGCGACGATCGCCCGCTCCTCCGCGTGTCGATCGAGGGCGAACTGCGCGTCTACCAGATCGCGAGCGAGACCGGCCGCTATATCCCCGAGCGCGAGCCAATTATTTGCCATCTTCCGACCAATGAGGGCGATCTTTGTGGGGCGGATCGAAGTGAACCACTCCGTAGGTTTTGCCGACCTCGATCAGGTCGGGATTCGTTCCATCCTTGGGATTGGAAGTAATTACCCGCGGTCTGCCGTCCGCCGTTCGGATTTCCAGATTCCCCGTCCAGGAGACATTCATATCGATCGCCCGACGGAGAATATGGCGCGATTTGAGCGAGGGCGCGACCTCTAGATTCTGCATCCCGTACCCGTTCACCATCTCCCGAGCCGCTGAGCGCGATTTCTCCGGTGTATCGTGAGACCAGACGATATTGACTCCCTCCCGCGACGGCACCTCTTCGGGTTTACAAATTCCCTTATGGATCTTCCAACACCAGTGCATTAGATAGGCGCGTTCGGGGGGACGGTAGGTAGCGTTAATTTTTACCTCGGCCCCCGCGTCCCGTAGGGCCGCCAGAAAACGCTTGACCTTGTTGGCGAAGGTGACTTCCAGATCCTCCACGCTCCGACTGGTAGGGAAGAGATTCACCCAGGACGCACCGCTGAGAGCGGTTGTAGTTGTCTCGCTGGAGGAGCGGGTCCCGGAGGTAGAACCTCGGGACGGGGCGGTAGATCCGGACGGCGCGGGGGTCGGCTCGCTACTCGGCGGGGGGGTATTGGTGCGGGGACGGGGGGGCGTTTCCCCTAACAATCCGTCGATACCGACCGCCGGGGCTGTGGGATGTTGACCGAGGACGAACACCGCGTCGTTAAAGAATTTGACGAAGCGATCGAGGTGAGCGCCGGTGCCGATGGGATACTGACGCAGTTTCCACCGGTTTTCCCGGCCCGTGTTGCGGTACAGGTCGCCAGCGTTATAGGCCGCCGCCACCAGGGGAGGATCGAGACGGGTTTTTCTGGCCTGTTTGGCGATGTAGGCCGTCCCGGCGAGGATCGAGTTTTTCGGTCTCGTTAACCACGATCGATCGAGAGAGAGTTGTAGGGTTTCCCGAGCCGTCGAGATCAGCGTTTGCATCAGGCCCGCGCTGATTTTATGCGGGGTCTTCTCGTCGGATTGATAGCCCGGCTCCTCCCGTACCGCGTCGGGTTTTCCCCCCGATTCGGTGCAGATGGTGGCGAGAATTAAAGCGCAGGGAACCCGGTACTGACGGGCGACCTCGTTGATCTCCGTCGCGTACCGTTCCCAGATCCGGGTGACGGTCACGGGTTGTCCCTTGGTACGCTCGATCCCGCTCCCCTCGATCTCCACCCCCCCGGCGACCAACCGCCAGCGCGTCCCGTCCGGAAAGCCGTGAAAGTCCGTCAGGCGATCGGAATTCGAGGGGCCGGAGGGGGATGCGGACGCGGCGCGGTCTTCCGACTTGGTACGCTTGGGAGGGTCGGAGAGGAGCGATTCGAGACTATCCTTGAAGTCGCGAAAGTCCGTGAGTCGAAGCGTCATAGCGTTACCACGATCATCTGAGAAACCAGACCGAAGCGAACGCGAACGGTGGCATTGATAAAAGTATCTTTGTTAAAGGCCGCTCCCTCCCGTTTGATGAGGATATTACACTCGCCCGCTTCCGTATCGGTACTGAGAGTGGTAACGGTTCCGGGATAGTTCAGGATCGGCGGATCGACCGTGACATCTAACTTGATAGCCTTGTGCGGTGAACCGTCTGTTTTTTTCAAGATCGCCCGAACCGTGATCTGGCGACCGATCACGGGTGCTGGAGCGTCTCCTGTCTTCGGACCCAAGAGATCCTCCCGATCGCCGACGGATAGCGACAACGAGGGGCCTTTTTGGAGGATAAAAGGTCTGGGTAAGTCCACCTCTCGCGGTTCTAGGGTCGCTTCTAGGTGTAAATTCCCGGCGGCAGAATCTTGGGAAGAAGAGATCCCCACGTTCGTTTCCGAGGAACCGATATTAAAATTCGTCCCCGCCGAGGCCCCGAAACCCGTCTTCCCGAAACTAGCGGAGGCATTCAGTCCGAAGTTAGCGGATTTGGATTGAATATTCACCCCGTTGGCCGAATTAAACTCCTGCACTTTCATGTCCGCCTCGAGATAGACGCGAGACCATTTATAGGCGGTGGGCATCAGGTAGTTAATCAGGGGTAATTTTTGGACGTAAACGTTGCCCTGGCTCATCTGCCCGTTTTTATCATCGATGACCTGCTCGAAGACGGCGATGACATCGATTTGAGTCTCGGAGAGTTTCTGGGCGGTCGCGACTAGCGTTTCGTCTAATTTTTTCTGGGCTTCGGCTACCGCGAGACCGATCGCGGAAACGAAGGAACCGAGAGCCGGCCCCCCTCGGGTCAGTTCATCGGTGACATCGGCGGAACTGGCGGTAACGGGTTGGGAGGATAGGGAGGCGGTGGTCAGCCCTTGTTGTTCCATTTGTTGAATCCCCGCGAGCGCCATTCTCTGACTCTCTTGGACGGCGGCGATCACTTCTCCGGGGGACAGGGTTTCGGTGTCATCGCTAGGAGGGGTATCGATAATCGGGGCGGATTCCACGACGGGATCGGATTCTGCGGGTTTGGCTTTTCTTTTCGATTCGGAAGGTTCTGTCATGGGTTTGTGCCAAAGAAGTAAAGAAGGGACGGCAAAAATTCGGGAAGGTTAGGGACGAGAGACCGATCGAACTTGTCGGGTAGGTCGATCGTCGCGGGTACTACTATCGAAGCGATACGACCCGAGAATTTATCTAAAAGGCTAGTTTAAGCGAGCTTATATCCTGATACGAACTTGTTTAATAGATTTTTAAACTTTTTTATGTTTCTTTAGCTGTACCGGACTTCCCGCGCCCGTGAAAATCGAAAGTCAGAATCAACTCGAAGGCTATTTTTTCAGGAATATTCAAAAAAAACGATTCTTTAGGTTTTTACACCTCTTTATCCCTCCTGACTCGGTGGCTTCTGTCCCGACGAGAGATTTTGGGTTTTTGTCGGGGGAGAGGGGGAACGGGAACTATTCGATCGAGAGTTCCCTCTAGAGATCTAGCCCCCGGTTTTCGCGTCGAGATCTAGCCCCGCGCGATCGATAGAGACATACAGATCCGAGCGCTATCCTGGCGACGGATAGCCCATCAGAAATTCCCGCGTCGGGAATGCCTAGCGATCGCCCAGCGCGGTTAGTTGGGCGTTTTGATAGTAGTGGGTGAGAATGCGATCGTAGGTTTGACCTTGGGAGGCGAGTCCGAAAGCGCCCCACTGACTCAACCCGATGCCGTGGCCATAACCGCGACCGTCGATCTCGAAAGTATTATTACTCTCGGAAACGGTGAATAGGGTACTGCGGAGATCGAGAACCTGTCGCAGTTGGTCATCGGATACCAGTTTAGAACCCCGATCGCCCACCACGCGGAGTTTAATAATCCGTCCGAGGGGGGTTACGCGCTGGGGAACGAGCGATCGAACCCGCCCCACGCCACCGAGTAAACGTCCTAACTCGCTCGCGGTAAAGGTTTTCGACCACTGGAACACCGGCGCTACCTGATCGTAATCCACCACGCCGCGCAGGTAGGGAAGGGAAGAATTCCACACGTCCTCGACATTTTCCGTGTGACCGCCGGAAGAGGAGTGAAAAACGGCGAGAATCGCTTTGCCGTTGTAGGTCATGATCTGTCCCTCGGTGGAGTTTACCGCGTCGTGGGTGGTGGTGAACTCGGTTTCCATGCCCTTATACACTTGGGTTCGGGTGGTGGTATCGAGGTCGTAGAAACGATTTCCCGAGGTATTGCTCTTATAAATCGCGTAGGTACGGGCGGCCACGGCTTGAGTTTTTAACGCTTCCAGCGGCCAGGAAGGGATCGCTTCCGCGCCGACGACGCTATAGAGATATTGTTCGAGATCGATCAGGTTGATCGCCGTTACCCCGGAACCCATGCGGAGAAGGCGAGTCCGTCCCCGGTACCAGCGATCGTTAATCCAGACGACCCCATCATCTTTCGGTTCGATAATTAATTGGGACGCGGAAAATCGATCGACTCCCACCCCTTTCCCTCTAACGGAAGCGTCGGTCGCGTTCATCGCCCCGAGTTCGCCTAACACCCTTCCCGAGCCGTCTTTTACTACCGCGTCGGTGGAACTACCGACGGAAATCGCGCCGGCGTTTTTCGAGATGGCGATTCTCAGTTCTACGGCGGCCTGTACGGGGGCGAACATCAACATCCAGAAGACGAGGATTAGCCAGCTACCGCTCGGCATACGACGACAGAGATAGCCAAGGAAACTTGGTTTCGATCGAGTATTCATCGCGTACTATCGCTCCTCACACGAACAAATCAATAATCAATTCTACCCGCGCCCGGTCGGTTTCGCCACGGGAGAAATTTTAAAAAATTCGATCGGGAGCGGGAGAGGGGGCGTTTCGGGTCGGCTCGGGAAGAATCGCCCGAAAAACCGTTATTTTTCGCCCGATCGATCGAATTCCCGCGAGAACTCGATCGGGTGACATTCGATACAGATCGGCGAACTTCGATCGGTTACACTTCCCCTCTGTTCTATACCCGGCGGTTCTATTTCCCGCGCCCCGATCTCGCTACACACGCCCCGCCCCTCGGAAACCATGCAATCCTCGATCGATCCGACTTCTCCCCCGCGCGCCAAACTAGAGGGGAAAAATATCAACAAGAGTTATCCCGTCAAGGGAAAACCCGCCTCCGTCATCCTACAAGACATTAATTTCCAAATTTTCCCGCGGGAATTTATCTGTCTGGTGGGCGCTTCCGGTTCGGGAAAATCCACGTTATTAAATATAATCGCCGGGCTTTTGCCGCCTAGTTCCGGCCGGGTGTTTGTAGACGGTCAATGTGTCACCGGACGGCCGGGTTCCGATCGGGGGATGGTATTTCAGGGATACACTCTCTATCCGTGGTTAACCGTCGCGGGAAATGTCGCTTTCGGTTTGCAATTTCAAAATTTGAGCGCGTCGGAAAAACGCGAGCGCGTTCATTATTTTCTCAACGTGGTCGGTCTCTCGGGGCGCGCCAATAGTTACCCGAAACAGCTATCCGGGGGGATGAAACAACGGGTAGCGATCGCCCGCGCCCTCGCCAACGAACCGGCCGTTCTTTTAATGGATGAACCCTTCGGCGCGCTGGACGCGCAAACGAAGGAACAAATGCAGGAATTTTTATTAGAACTTTGGGAAAAAACTCACGTAACGATTTTAATGATCACCCACGATGTCGAGGAGGCGATCTATCTGGCGCGACGGGTGTACGTGTTGGGCGCGAATCCCGGACGGATCGAGGCGGAAATCTCTATTCCCCTCCCCGAACATCGCGAACTGGAGATTAAACTTTCCCCCGAGTTTATCGACATCAAGCGTCAGGTTCTCCACGGTCTGCGGGAGGGATATTAGGGGAAAGAATGCCTCGCGATCGTCTTGGAAATCATCGATCGAGTTCGGGGAGTTAGCGGATCGATCGAGGCGATGAACGTATACACGGTCAAACCGAACGGTTATAGATTTCTAACATACTTTCCTAACGATCTCTCTCGATGATAATATGGTTTCGGTGAAATTTATGGCAAATTTCAACATGGTCAACAATCTTCAACCCTTGATCCAGAAATACGCCCATCAACGGCTCGATCGATGGAATATTTTAGGGATTCTATATATCGTTTTCACTTACCTATCGGGAATCCTACTTTTCTTTTCTAGCGATCTTCTCGTGAATTTTTTCGGCGTTATCTTGCTAACTCACTCGCTGATTCTATCCGCCTACATGACCCACGAATTTATTCACAATACCGTTTTTAAAAATAAAACGGCGAATCAAATATTCAGTAACCTAATGTTATGGATCAACGGGAGTTGTTATTTCGGTTTTTCGGAATTACAGAAACTCCATATCGCGCACCATCGGGATAAAGTGGATATCTCTCCCTTCAACTCGGCGGAATTTCTCGATCGAACCCCTTTTAAACCCGTAATCTTAGCCCTAGAGTGGTTCCATTTTCCCTCGATCGCCCTCTGGTTACGCGGGCGGCAGATCTTTCTCCCCTTCTTTCGAGAAGATCTTCAACAAGCGAGAGTTAGCGTTTTTACTTTTTTAGCGATCAGGGTAACATTGTTTTCCATTCTCGCCTATTTTTCAATCAAAGCCCTATTCCTTTACTTTATCAGTTTTATCGGGATGGTCATCGTCCTGCAATTTATGGACGCTTTCCAACATACCTACGAAGTGATCTCGACGGAACAAAGCCCGGAAACGATCGCGACGATCGTTCGATCGAGAGATTCGATCTACGAACAGGAAAATACATTTTCCACGCTCCTATCGAGACGTTTTTGGTTGTTGAATCTATTACTTCTCAATTTCGGTTATCACAACGCCCATCACGCGATCATGAACTGTCCCTGGTATAATCTACGACGATTGGACGAGGAGTTATACCCGCGAGAGAGCGCGTATCATTTTACCTTTTTCCCTTTGTTAAAAAACTATCATCGCTTTAGAATTCGCCGTCTTTTCGAGGGACAGGGAAAAGCGATCGAGTCCGACCGACAAACCCTAGAACAATTTTACGGGGCGATCGGCGTTTCCTTTCTCGTCCCCGTCGGGAAATTAGCGAACTGGCAGGAAGTCGGAGAAGGCAGGAGGCAGGAGGCAGGAGGTAGGTTTTTGGAGAGAGGTTAGACTTCCCCAAAAAACTTTGTTCCCTAGCTTGTAACCCGTTGGTTTCCGTCAAAATCTAGATAGATATTGTCTCTTTTTTCCTTTTTCTCGATCGATCCGGTAAAATTCCCGTTAATCGCATCGAGAAAAAACCATAGATCGTTTCCCTAACCCTATCGATTTCCATGTTCAAATTACCTTCTTGGCTTCGCTGGCTGTTTCTCGCACTCGTTTCCCTTTCCGTAACCATCGCCTGTAATCAACAACCGAATGCCACCGCGCCGAACGCGAATTCCTCCCCCTCCGCGCCCCTCGTTTCCGCGACGAATAACTGGGTGGGCTATTCCGGGCATCACGTCGCCGTCGGCAAAGATTTTTTCAAAGAAGCGGGATTAGCCGTTCAAGATCTCTTTTTCCAGAGCGCGACCGAGGAAATGACCGCTTTTCTCGCCAATAAAGTCGATGTCGCCTGGCTAACCTCCGGGGATGCCGTCCAGTTAATCGCGAAAGATCCCACGGTAAAAATCATCTATCTAGTGGATTATTCCAACGGTTCCGACGGCATTCTCGGCCGCGATATTAACTCCCCGAAGGACGCGAAGGGAAAAACCGTCGCCCGCGAGAATGTTCTTTTCGAGAAAATTCTCTTGCAAGCCTATCTCGATAAAGCCGGACTCACGGAAAAAGACGTGACGGTAAAAGATCTATCCGCGGCCGATTCCGCCGCCGCTTTCGCCGCGAAACAGGTGGATATCGCCGTTACCTACGAACCCTACCTGACAAAAGCGGCCGCGCAGGGAGGGGGGAAAGTGATTTTCTCCACCAAGGACACGAATTTAATCGCCGACGTGATCGCGGTGCGTGACAGCCTGATCCAGAACCGTTCCGCCGATTTACAAGCGTATCTGAAAGCGACGGATAAAGCGGTTAAACTACTCAATACTGGAGACGCGGAAGCGCTCAAGATCGCGGGCGCGAGACTGGGAGTGAGCGCGGACGAGGTAAAAACGCAGTTACAAGGGGTAAAATTATTCGATCTGGACGAAAATAAGACGATCGCTTTCAATCCGAAAGATTCCAACAGTCTGATCGGCAATCTCGAATTAACCGCCAAGGGCGCTTACGAATACAAGCTCGTCCCGCAACCCCTGAAAGTGGAAACGCTGTACGATGATTCGGTAGTGAAAGCGAGCTAGGGGGAGAAATCGTGAGTAAAACTGTCTGTGACCACTGGTTTTCTACTTCCCGTATCGAGGACGGTCTGTACCTGATCACCGAACCCCATTACTATTGGTACAATCGCGCGAATCTCTGGTTGATCAAGGGACGCGACCGGGATTTACTGCTCGATACGGGGTTAGGGGTAGCCAGTTTACGACAGCATATCGCCTCGCTGATCGATAAACCGTTACTGGCGATCGCCTCCCACGTCCATTTCGATCACGCGGGAGGAATGCACGAGTTCGACGATCGGGCCATTCACGCCGCCGAAGCGGACGCGCTCGCTAGGGGGGACGATTACGAGGCGCTGTGTTCGCCGGAACAGGGGTGGATGCACGAGGATCACTTTCACCAGTTACCGTTCGCGGGATTCTCGATCGAATCCTACACCCTGCGCGGGGCGACTCCCACGAGGATCTTACAGGAAGGGGACGTGTTAGATCTCGGCGATCGGGCCCTGGAAGTTCTCCATCTACCCGGACACTCTCCCGGCTGTATCGCGCTCTACGAACCGCGTTCGCGTTCCCTCTTCTCCGGCGACGTGATTTACGACGGGGAATTGCTCGATGAACTCCATTGCAGTCATATTCCCACCTATATCGCCAGTTACGAGCGATTGCAAACACTCCCCGTGGATACCGTGTATCCCGGACATTATTCGGGATTCGGACGGGAAAAATACCATCAGATCCTACAAGAATATCTCGATCGACGGCGAAAACCCGGCTGTCCGTCCGAATTGTAAGGCAGGAGGCAGGAGGCAGGAGGAAGATTACAGCATAAGCTATCTAAAATTCGGAGAAAAAAGCGATCTATCTAATTAGACGCTCGATTATCAAGTTTTTAGATCGTAAAAACCGATCGACACGAGAAGTCCCGTACCCCCCATTTTTCCAAGCGCTAAGGACAAAAAATGACGGAAAATTTAACTCCAGAACTCGAAAACCTGAAAAAATCCCTCGAATCGCGCGGGGTGAAATACGCGCTGGCGAGTTTCGTCGATATACACGGGATGTGTAAGGCGAAATCGGTTCCGATCTCCCACTTCGGACAGATGATGGCGGGATCGGAATTGTTTACCGGCGCGGCGCTCGATGGGGTTCCCCAAGAGGTTTGTGATGAAGAGGTCGCTACCTTTCCCGATCCGCGTTCGGCGACGATTTTACCCTGGAACCCGGAAATCGTCTGGTTCGCCAGCGATCTCTATCTATCCGGGAAACCCTTCGACGCGTGTAGTCGGGGGATTCTCCAGCGGATTCTACAGGAAGCGGCCGCGATGGGGTTCACCTTCAATCTAGGTATCGAGACCGAATTTTTTATCCTCAAGGAAACCGAGGGGGGAAAAGTCGCGCCGGTGAGCGATCGGGATACCCTAGCCAAGCCCTGCTATGACCTGCAAGGATTGCTCGATAATTACGTCTGGGTGACGGAAATCGTCGAGGCGATGAACGCGCTCGGGTGGGATGTCTATTCCTTCGACCACGAGGACGGAAACGGACAATTCGAGACCGATTTCGCCTACGCGGACGCGCTGACGATGGCCGATCGATTTACCTTTTTCCGGCTGATGGTCAAGGAAATCGCCCGAAAACACGGCTATTTCGCCACCTTCATGCCGAAACCCTTCGCCGATCGAACCGGGAGCGGCGCGCACTATAATATGTCTCTCGCCGATATAGAGACGGGAAAGAACCTATTCGTCGATAATAGCGATCCGAGAGGGTGTAAGCTCTCGAAATTGGGCTATCAGTTCATCGCGGGCGTTCTCAGACACGCGAGCGCCATCTGTGCCGTCATCGCGCCGACGGTGAACAGTTATAAGCGCCTAGTCGCGCGCGGCAGTATGTCCGGCTTTACCTGGGCGCCGGTGTACGTCTGCTACGGCAACAATAATCGGACGAATATGATGAGAATTCCGCTCGCGGGGGGACGGGTAGAGTGTCGCGCCGCGGATATCTCCTGTAATCTCTATCTAGGTGCGGCTATGATGCTCGCGGCCGGACTGGAGGGGATTCGCGAGGGACTCGATCCCGGCGAACCCCACCGGGAAAATATGTATACCTGTTCCCTCGAACAACTGCGGGAAATGGGGATCTCTTTCCTGCCGCGGACTCTAGGGGAAGCGATCGCCGCCTTCGCCAGCGATCCCCTCAGTGAGAAGGTGATGGGGACGACGATGTACAACAGTTTTATCGATTTCAAAACGCGGGAGTGGGAGGAATATCACTGCCACGTTTCCGATTGGGAGATCGATCGATATTTACGATTTTTCTAATAGGGGAAAGGAGGTGAAGGGGGTAAAAGAGTCAAGAATTAAAATCGCTCTTTTCCCTTTTCCCCGAAAACTCCCCCATCCCCCACTCTTCCCTAACCATCAGGAGTTACCCACAATGCTCGAATCCGCTCCCACCGAATCGAACGCCGGAGACGCACCCGCGGTGAACGAACCCGTATCGAGACAGTATCGCTATCTGAAACCGTCGGTATTTTGGAGTATCCGACAGGGATTTCCCAAGCGATTATCGTTGTTATTAATGGGGTTATCGTTGGGAATTCCCTTGCTTGTTTGGACGGTTCTCAGTTCCCTACAGGTGATCCCGCCCACTTTTTTACCGACTCCGATGGCGGTTTTCCAAGCGGGAATGACGATGTTCGCCGAGGCGAATTTGTTAGCCGATATTTTGGCGAGTAGCGGTCGGGTATTGGCGGGTTTTGTGGTGGCGGCGGCGATCGGTGTGCCGATCGGATTGTTGATGGGAACTTTTTATAGTATGGATAGTTTCTTCGCGCCGATCGTCGGTACGGTGAGATATATGCCCGTCACCGGATTCGTACCGTTAATTATTATCTGGGTGGGATTGGGAGAAACCTCGAAAATTATTATTATTATGTTGGGGGTGGTGCTGTATAACGCGATCATGGTGGCCGACGCGGTGAAATTTATTCCCGACGAGATGATTAATGTGGCCTACACGATGGGCGCGAACCGCCGCGATGTGTTATGGAAAGTGATCGTTCCCGCGACTTTCCCCAGTGTTTTAGATACCTTACGGGTGAATATTTCTGGGGCTTGGAACTTTCTCGTGATCGCGGAATTGCTCGCATCACAAAATGGTTTAGGCTTTAAAATTATTCAAGCGCAACGCTTTTTACAGACGGATAAAGTGCTGTTCTGTATTGTTTTAATCGGGGCGATCGGACTGGCGATCGATTACGCGTTAAAGTGGGTTTCCCGTCTCCTCACTCCTTGGGCCGATCAGGTACGACATTAAAGAATTTAGTCGGATTCGGAAAGCTCGATCGAGTTTTCAGGCAAAAAATAGTAAATTAGTAGCGATCGAGAGCGCGGATCGTGGAGAGGGCATAGATCGAATCATTTCGTCGCTGACTTCTTTCGTATCGCTTTACTGTCCGCGTCCGGGTTTACAATCGGCGAAATCTAGCGCTTCCGTGTCGAGAAAACTGGCGATCGCCATCTCGATTATCGCCTCGATCGGGTATTCGATCTCGAATGCGATCGGGCAAACGTTCTAAAATAGCTTCCGCGTCGGCGCGAGACAGTTTTTCCGGTAATTCGATCGGCATGGTTTCAACTATACGGTAGGATTTCTTCTAAAAGGGTTTGAACTTTCTCTAGTCCGTAACCGGTGGGGATTCCGCCCATTTTAACAAGGCGTAGGCCCGATCGAACCGCGGGGTGCGTCCGGCTTCTCCGAGAGCGACATCGATCGGTTAGGCTCTAATTTCGGCTTCGATCGTGGATTAAGGAGCGGGGGCGAGGTGTCGGGCTAGATAGTTTTCTAGAAAAGTTTGCGTGGAAACGCCCTCTTTTCCGGCTTCGGCTTCTAGTTTGCGAATGATCCAGAGGGGTAAATCGAGTTCGATTTTTTGTTTTTCTCGGTTGGGTCTTCTGGCTCGGGATAGATCGAAAAATTCGCTCATATCTTCCCCGTCATCGAATTTTCTATCAAATTCCTCGGCTTTCATAAACACTAATCTCCTCGGTACAGAAACGACACATTTGAGCATCTATCGGTGGAAGGAGGGGAAACCCGGCGATCGGGGTTTTATCGGGTTTCGTTCCTCAACCGACCTACTAATTTACTGTAATACGATCAGCCCGGATAGATCATTACCCGGTTCTCTCACCCGTCCCCGATCGGATAACAACACTTTTGTAGCCTTATCGCGTTATCAACATCACTGGCCGCTCGATGTTTCCTAGAGGGTAAAGATCGCGATGAACGGGATCGAGCAATATAAGTAAGTAAATAGCTTATAGGTCATATCATCGGCTTGAGGGGAGCGAAAAACTAAAATCCGTACCGCGATACTCCAACTGATAACGGCAAGTACCATATTTCCTAAAATAATCTCCCCTCTCCACGAAGTTGACATCATCAACGCGAAATAAAAGACTATGGGAAAAACAATAAAACCCGATATTAATAGAATTCGGCACGGTATTTCGCCGACCACGAGGGGAAGTGTTTTGCGGTGAATGACACGATCTCCTTCTATATCTCGTAGATCTTGGACGGCACCTAAAAGCAACCACATACCGGCCGCCATTAAAATCCAGTGCCAGGCGATGGGCGTGATCGGCCTGATTAGTTGCCAAGCGGGTGCGAGTTGCGCGACAGTTGCCCCGGCAATTACGAGATTTCTCGTTAACCAATGGGTACCGGCCCGTCCGAAATTATATAAAATGACGAACACTTGCCACAAGATCGCCCACTCTAGTACCCCCCACAACCAGGCAACCCCTAGCGATAGTGCCATACCGATCGCTAACCGAACGATCGCTCCATGATGAGAAACGGCTCCCGTGACTAGAGGACGATCCGGTTTATTAATTCGATCTTCTTCAATGCCTACGATTTGGTTGGATAGACAAAAGGAAAAAAGATACAGGTAAAAATAGAGGAGGCCGCGTGCCAAGCCCCCGATCCACTCGATCGCGGGTAAAGATTGACTATTTAACGCCGCCAGTAAAAATAACAGTTCCGGTACGATCGCGCTCGAAATATCGCGATAGATGAATTGCCAACTTATGCGAATTTCCCGATAAACGCTCTCTAGTAATCGACCGACTAAGCCCCGGCGAAAAGATACCAGTTCAATTTGCATGATTTTTTTCACCCTCAAAAGATTTCACTCGCGTACCCGCGCGGATTCTACTCTCGATACTGTAGGTCCGTGGATAGTACCCCCGTATAAGCCACGTCACATCTCTCGATGCGTGTTCAGCTTGAATCTTAATATATCTTAAAATATTCAGAATAAGCGCTTCTAAATTCCCGATCGATCGGACTTGACAAACGAGACAAATGATGGGTAGAAACAATGACTCGATCGGGAATCCGGTGAAAATTGTGTTCTCCGTTACGGGATAGGTGCGAGTCTCGCGCCCCTACATTAGACAATGGATGGATGGTAGGGCTGTATGGCATCGGTCCTCTCCTCGATAGGATGAGTGGGTCATCCTAACACCGAGAGAGCGAAGTTTGTTCGATTTGTCATCCGGTAATTGTTGCCGTTTATCGCCAGAGGAGTGTTTTCGGTGAACGAGCGAAATTGTGGGTAACTCAAGCTCAAAATCTAGACTAGACAAGAATTTCGATCGACCCGGAAATCGACGGTACTCCTACAGAGATCGAACGAGGATGATCGAGAATGAGACCGTTGGTTTAACGAGCGCTGAAGTTTGAGAAACCTTTCTATGAAAGCGTTTAAAACATCCGACTCCTGACCTATATTTTTTGCTTAGGAGCGATCGCTACCAGTTTCACCCCATTGGAGGGACCCAACGTAACCCAGCGGCGAACGGGCTTCACCGGACGACTATCGGCCAATTCTATCTCCCAATTAGATAGAATAGTCGCCAATATTAATTTCATCTCGAATTGAGCGAACTCCATTCCTATACAACGACGCGCTCCCCCACCAAAGGGAAGGTATTCGTAGGGTGAAAATTGCTTTGTCAAAAACCGTTCTGGTTTAAAAAGTTTTGGTTCTGGGTAAAGATCTTCTCGGTGATGAGTTAAATAGATTAAGCTGACCACCATTGTACCGGGAGAAAGCTGATATCCCATCAACTCTACCGAGGATTTAACCTGCCGGGGAAGGGTATGAATCGTCATAGGATAAATTCGCAATGTTTCCGAGCAGATAGCACTCAAATAGGGCAACCGAACTATTTCCATCGGATCGGGATTCTCCCCTAATGTTGCCAGTTCTTGGAGTAATTGTTCTCGCACCGGTGGCAGTTTGTGAATCCAGTATAATGCCCAAGCTAGAGCGGTGGCGGTCGTATCGTGGCCTCCGATTAATAAACTAATTAGTTCATCGTGTAGTTCTAGATCGGTCATCGGTTGACCTTGAGTATCTCGTGCCGCGAGCATTAGACTAAGAATATCTGTGCGAGTAGGATCGAAGTTCGCCCGTCTATATTTAATTTCGGCGTATAGAAGCTCGTCAATCTGTTGTTGTTCTTCTAAAAAACGTCCCCAAGGACTCCAAGAACCTAAATTCCGTTGCAGTGCTGGAATAAATAACAGGGCGACACCTAGAGGAGAACTGAGTCTTTTTAATACTGAACTAATGAGTTGTTCTAGTTTTTCGTAGCGTGGCCCCTCCTCTAAGCCAAACACTTCCCGCAAGATAACCGCTAGGGAAATTTTCTGCATGGTCTCAAAGGCGATAAATCTCTCGCCCGGTTGCCACTGGTTCGATACTTCTCTCGCGAGATCACAAATCACTTGACCATAATGCCGCATCCGTTCCCCGTGAAAAGAAGGCATCAATAGTTGTCGCGCGCGGCGGTGATTCTCGCCTTCAAGCATCAACAGGGATTGGTTTCCCACCAATGGTAGTAAAATTTGGTTTACCCAGCCAGGAGCTTCAAATTCTTTCGTGTCACGGGTAAGTAGTTGTTGATTGCCCTGGGGATGGCTCACGTACACCGTCGGTTTAAGTCCGGTGATACCGACGGGCGCCGTGAAAATATCGGGATACTCTCGGGCGCAGTTGTCTAGATATTCTAGTGGACGGGTTAGAAAATGAAACATCTGTAATAAGGGCCATGTTTTGGGTCCATCTGGCAGGGGCATTCGAGAACTCTCCTTAGCTCGGTTTTATCGAATTTTAACGCGAGTTCGGGATCGGCGTTCTGATCCGTCGGGATTTCTTGGGGGTTTCGGCGATCGATCTAGCCGGTGATCCGCAAAAACCAAGTCGCTGGGAACCTTAAAACGAACTTATCAATATATAGTGCCTCTCACTCTCCCGCCCGATCGTGCTAAAACAAGAGATAGCCGCGATCGATCGCTCTCCCCCATGAACTCCCCCGCGTTAGAGATCTGGCAGAAGAAACTGGACTTCCTACAACAACAGGAAGCCATAACCGCCGATCCCTCCATCAAATTCCAGCTAATACAGGAAATCCAAGAATGTAAGCGGAAAATCGCCGAACTACAAGGAACGCGACAACCCACCCAGACAGCGAACCCGTCCGGCGCGATCGATCGCCTGAAACTCCGGCGAACCCTACAATCGCTCACCGTCGCCGACTTTAGCGACCTGATCTACGCGCTCAACGTACCCGCCGGTTTCATCCCTCCCCCGCAAGCGGCTCAAGCCAGTCGCGTGGACGCGCTCTTGACTTGGGCGCAATCCCCCACCGGCCGCGGATTAGAGGAAATTCAAAATATATTGACGGAAATCATCGAAAACCGGTGATTCCCGATCGAGATTTACTCGTCTTGTAATTTATCGCGGACATTGCGGACGATGCGGGAGAGTTCGCTTTTCTCGTCCACCGTGATCCGGCTGGGGGAACCGCTAATGATGCGCTCGTAGTTGCGGAAAGAATCCTTGATTTCCGCGCCGTCCTGACTGATGCTGTACTCGCGAATCCCCTTATCGTGCCACGAACCCCGCATTTTGAAGACGTTGATCGCGCGCGACATTTCGCCGCGGATCTCGACGTACTGGAGCATTAGAATCGTGTCCGTGATCGTGGAGATATGCGACTCGGTGATCGAGTGAGCTCCCATGAACTGATCCGTGGTATTCGTAAAAAATCCCGTGATTTCCTCCTGTTTCGCGTATCCAGTCACCCCGATGACGAACTGACGGAACGCGTTATTCGTCACCCCCCGCGCCAAGGCCGACAGGGAATCGATCGCGATTCGGGAGGGTTTGAACTCGGAAATTTCCGACTTGATCATCTGTAAATGATCCTCCAATCCCGCCGATTCCGGGTAGGAACAGAGTAATTTTAAGAGTCCCTTGCGTTCCATTTCCTCGAAATCGATCCCCCAAGAAGAGGCGTTTCGGGACAATTGGGCGCGGGATTCCTCGTAAGCGAAGAGGATCGCCCGCTCGCCGCGCCGACAGCCTTCTTCGAGAAATTTGCTCACCAGGAGCGTTTTTCCCGTACCCGTCGCGCCGGTCGCTAGGATAATCGAATCCTTGAAGAACCCCCCCCCGCACATCTCGTCGAGGGTTTTCACGCCGGAGGAAATCCGGGCGTTAGACGATCGCTGGGTCAATCGCATCGCTCCTAGGGGGAATATATTGATCCCGTCGTTGGTGATGGTGAAGGGATACTCGCCTTTCATGTGCGTCGTCCCGCGCAGTTTGAGGATCTCGATCGTCCTGCGTCTTCTCTCTCCCTCTAAGACGTTGCGGACGATCGCCACGTTATCGGATACGAACTCTTCTACACCGAAACGCGCCACCGGCCCGTATTCCTCGACGCGTTCGGTGGTCATGATCGAGGTAACATCCAGCGCTTTCAACCGGGCCACGAGACGGAAAATCTCGCGCCGGACGACCGAGGCCGCCTCGTACTGTTGGAAAACGGCGGTCACGGAGTCGATCGAGACCAATTTCGCCTTATATTTGGTGATCGCGTACTGGATTCGCTCGATTAGTGCCGAAAGATCGAAACTACCGACCACTTCCTGCCCCTCCGGATCGGGAGACGCGTCGAGAATAAAGAGTTTCCCCTGTTCGATCAGCGCTTCGAGATCCCAGCCGAAACTGTGGGCGTTTTGGATGATGTCTACCGGCGACTCTTCAAAAGTGACGAAAAGCCCCGGATAATCGAAATATTTGATTCCGTGGTAGAGGAATTGAATCGCGAGTAAGGTTTTTCCCGTTCCCGACGTGCCGCTGACGAGGGTGGTTCGGCCGGAAGGTAAACCGCCGTGGGTGATTTCATCGAATCCCTCGATCAGGGTGCGGATTTTACGAACGCCTTTCGGGTTAACGGGAGAGTTGGATTGTCCATTCGGGTTCGGTTGGTTCATTTTCTGTCGATCGCCATCCACAAGTATTAATCGGTCTTTTTAAAAAGATAGATATTATCCCACCACCGAAGTCTATTGTCTCAGAGATCGTCATTCCGATCGCGGATCTCTTCGTAGAGAAGATCCAGACCGATCAATACTTTCTCTCGATCGGAAAGATCGCCGATAATTTTCCGTACGGGGGGGGGAAGGACTTTGGCGAGGGTGGGGGTGGCGAGGATCTTGTCTTCCTCGGCCAGTTGCGGGTTTTTCAGCACGTCGATCACCTTTAACGCGTACACCCCTTGAAACTCCTCTTCGAGAATATTTTTCAAGGTTTTCAACGCGCGCACCGAATTGGGCGTGTTTCCCGCGACGTACAGTTTTAAAACGTAGGTTTTTTTAAAGATGCTCATGGGCTAGGTACGGTGTCAAGTGGGGGCTTATCGATAACGTTAACACGAAAAGGAGAGAGCGGGAATCGTGGTTCGACGGCGGGAAACGAGAAAAGTTCGCGGATTTCGCGGGGGTTCTCTTTCGGTTTTAACGCTCGATCGAACGAACATAAATAAGCATAAATGGCAACATTTTTCAAGCGAGAAAGTCAGGAATTCTAGATGTATTCGGGTCCGATCGAGAGCCTTTAGCCGTTCCGGGAAAGTTTCTCTATCGGCAAGGTTCCTCCTTTTCCTGAATGGTAAGCCGCCGCTCGATCGCCGAACGCTAAAAGCTAATCTAAACCGAATAACAGATCGTAGGGAATATCCTCGCGGGGGATCGATCGACGGTACATTTCCCCGAGATGGGCGAGAATATCGATCAGCGCGAGCCGGTAATCGAGCAGGATTTCCTCGCTCCTGCCCTCTAGTTTTAACTGTTGGGAGAATCGATCCATCAAGTCCATGTGAATCTCTAAAATCCGCGACACCGACAGATCGATAAAGAAAACTTGATTGACAAATTCATCGATCGCCTGATTGATCGGATAGTCTTGAGCGAAGTAATTTAAAATGATCTCCTGATACATTTCCCGGAGTCGATCGATCACCTCTTCCCGCTCGATCGGCGGGAGATTCCGATAGAAATATTCCGGGTTCCGCTTGTAGTACACTCCGAGATAGCCCAGTCTTTCCTTTAACTTTTCCGCCAGTCGCCTCTGTTGTAATAACAGGAAACTCTGTTTATTTTCCGCTAGATCGGGTTTGCTGACGATCGCCGGGTGGTCGGACAGGGAACAGGTGGGAGCGAGATGGAGAAAACGGGCGATCGCCCGATCGATCGTCTCGGCGATCTCTTCTAATTTTTCTTCGGGAATGACGATCTCCGCGCTGTGATAGAGACAGGTGGGGGATTCTCCGGCCGCGGGGAGCGGTTCGGCCCCCGGCCGGATCATCACCACCGGCAGGAGGAGTCCCGATTCGTAGAGAGAATTCAGAGCCGGCTGTAGATCCCCCCGCTGGAGAACCACCAGACAATCGATTTTTTCCTTGTGTTCCTCGATACTGTCGAGCAGTTCCTTCGACGACCCTACCAGGGTGAGATGATAGCGTTCATCGCCCAGGAAGGCTCGCAGGGAACGGGCGATCGGGTCCACCGGGACAAAAGCGTAGATAGTCAGTCGAAGAGACAATGTTTTCTTACCCGAAAGATAGTAAAGAAAATACCTCAAGTCAGGATAGCATGGCGCGATCGGGAAAACATCCCGGTCCGCGGGAAGGAACGTCGAGAAAAGTGACGAGGTTCGGGACCGATCGGCCCCCATTATTACTAATTGTAATCAATCGAGCGGTCGTGAGGGGAAGAGAGCGTCATAATAAAGGAAGGAAACTCTCGGGGTTACTTTTCAGGCGCCCGGAACTCGATTCGGTAGCTCTCGCTGTTAACCGTATTTCCCGCGGTTGTTCGATTTCGAGTATCGCGATTGTCATGCCCAGTCTCACGCTCAGTTTGAAGCACTTTAACCAGCCGGTACCGACCTGCGGTTCGATCGCCGATAGTAACACGTTACTGGAACTCGTCGGCGCTCACCCGGCCGGCCCGATCGTCGTGGTCGATCGGGCCGGCGCCCCGATCGGCTCGATCGAGAGTCGGTTTCTGCTCACCCATCTTCTCTACCGACAGGGGAGACAGCGGGGGGAAACCGCAGGAACCCTACCGACGCGACCGATCGATCTGAACGCGCTGGCCCGACCGGTCGTTCCCCTGAACGCGGGGATGTCGGTGACGGAATTTCTGGAAACGCTCACCGGGGAATCGCCGCTTTTCGAGCCTGTTCTCGTCGATAATCGGGGAAAATTTATCGGTAGGTTAGATACCGGGCGTTTATTACGATTTTCTCTCGGCCACGTTCTCCTAGAAGACACCGTTAATCCTCGCCCCCCCGATCGGGTCTGGCGGGAACGACCGATCGACTTTCTCGAACAGTTACCCCTACCCGTCCTCCTGTATTACGATGACGGGGAAATTCTCTATCGGAACCGTCAATGGCGCGAGCGGATCGGCGATTGCTTCCGGTTCCGAGCGCCGGCCGGCCTCGATCGAACGCCGGTCGCCGTCGGCGGGGAGGAGTTAGAAGTCCCGACGCTCTCTCCCGTCCCGCAACGCCTAGACATCCCCGAGGGGGACATCACCCGCGTCTGGCAGTTCGTCCGCGTTCCCCTGTCCCTGTCGATCGAGCCGTCCCTAGCCACCCCCGGCGAGGTCTGGCTGATCGTGGCCACCGATGTCACCGAACAACAGCAGTGCTGTCACGAACTGGCGGTCAAAAACGCCGATCTCGTCCATCTTAACCGCCTCAAAGACGAATTTCTCGCCTGTATCAGCCACGAATTTAAATCGCCCCTGACGGCGGTCGTGGGTCTCTCCAATCTTCTCAGAGAGCAGAAAATCGGCGAACTCAATCCCCGTCAGTCGAAATACGCCGATCTGATCTATCGTAGCGGTCGGCAGTTAATGAGCTTGGTAAACGATCTCCTCGATCTCACCCGTCTGGAAACCGGACAGTTAAAATTAACCCCGGCGCGGGTGCGGCTCGATCGCCTCTGTCAGCGCGTCCGCGAGACGATCGCGGAGAAATATCCCGGACGGGTCGATCGCGCGATCGTCTTCCGGTCGGAGATCGAACCGGGTATCGAAACCATCGTCGCCGACGAGTCCCGATTGCAACAGATGCTCGTGCATCTGCTCGATAACGCCGTGAAATTTACCGCCGATGGCGGCACGTTCGGCCTCAAGGTCAACCGTTGGGAAAATTGGCTGGCTTTCACCGTTTCCGATACCGGCATCGGCATTCCCGAAGAATCGCAACACCTGATCTTCCAGAAATTCCAACAGCTAGAAAGCCCGCTCACCCGACAGTTCGAGGGAACCGGATTGGGCCTCGTCCTCACCCAAAAACTGGCCCGCGCCCACGGGGGCGATCTCTCCTTCGTGTCCAAGGTCGGGCAGGGCAGTCAGTTCACCCTACTTCTCCCCCCCCACCCCCTCGCGGAAAACAGCGATCCGCCGGGGAAACAGCGCCTCGTCCTCGTGGTCAATTCCGCTCCGAAGGCGATCGAGCAATTCGTCGATCGATTGGGCGAGTTGGGCATGAAAGTGATCATCGCCCGAACCGGGACGGAGGCGATCGAGAAAGCCCGGCAACTCCAGCCCCGCTGTATCTTCCTCGCGCCCGAACTTCCCCTACTCTCCGGCTGGGACGTGCTGACCCTGCTAAAATCTCACCCCCGCACCAAAGACATTAAAGTGATCGTCACCGCTCCCGCCTCGGAAAAACAGCACAGCGAACAACAGGGCGCGGACGGCTTTCTCGTGCCGCCGATCACCTCCTCCGCCCTCCAAGCTTGCTTGAACCTCGCCGCGCCCCCTCAGCCCGCCCGCGAGCGGAAAACCTCCCCCACCCTCCTCCGCTTACACGGCAGTCCGGAAACCGCCCCCGAGCTTTCCCCGTTCCAGTGGGTTTGGACGAGTCAGTTAGTACAGGAAAACTACCGTTTTATCGAGGCCGATAGTTTAGAGCAGGCGGAACTTTTGGCGAGTGTTTGGGAAGTGGACGCGATCGTACTGGATCGATCGAGCGCCGACGATCCCCTCGCCTATCTCCGGGAACTCGCCCGATCCGAGGTACTGGCCGCGATCCCCCTCGTCACCCTCGATGTCAGCGTCACCGAGGCCGCCAACCAGATCCCGAAACTGTCGGTGTTTCCCTGTCTCGCCCCGCCGACGGAGAGCCGGATCGAGCAGTTACTCCAGGTGATCGCGACCGCCGGGGCCGCGCGCGATCGTCACGATCGGTAACGACACCGCCGCGCCGATCCCGATTTTTTTCTAAAATAGTAATTTCGCCCGATCGAGTTCGCGGGAGGCAATCGGTGATATTCAATTTCTCTCTTCGGGTAGTGGCGGCCAAAGGCAAGCTGTTCTGTAAATTCTCGCTCTACAAAACCTATCGGGTGGTCAGTAAAGCCCCGGCCGATGTCCTCTGGCAGAAATTAATCAACGTGGCCGACGTTTCCTGGCATCCCCTGATCGCCAAAGCCGACGTTCCCCTCGGACTGATCGCCAAACCCGGATTGATCTATCAGGCCGTCACCCGGTTGACCCCGATCCCGATCCGCCTGTTCGTGGAAAACGTGCGCCCCGGCGAACTCCTCAGCCTGCGCGTGTTAGCCATCCCCGGCATGGAACAAAAGATGACCTATCAGGTCGAGTCCACCGTTTGCGGGACGTATATTTCCTACTCCGTCACCCTGCGCGGTTGGTTATCGCCGTTTATCTGGTGGCTCAGCCGTCCCTATCTCGCCCGAGTCGCCGCCGAACTCGCCCACGCCGCCGAAGAACGGATGGCCTGAAAACGTTAAGATAATTAATCGTTACGACAGGAGTTCGGCGCCGGTCGTTCGGAATCTCGTGTCCGACGAAAGACCCCACCTCGTTGACGTGATAACCCTTGTAATTTCAAAAAAATTTAAATCAGGATTTCGGGCGCGATCCCGGAATCGTAGGAGATTCAATCGTCATGACGCTCGACACGCGCTCGGTACTGGAGGTTTTGCGCCCGGTGCAAGACCCCGAATTACAAAAAAGTTTAGTGGAATTAAACATGATCCGCGACGTGGCGATCGACGGGGGAAAGGTCAGCTTTACCCTGGTGCTGACGACTCCCGCCTGTCCGTTACGGGAGTTTATCGTCGAGGATTGTCAGAGAGCGGTGAAACAACTTCCGGGAGTGGAAACGGTAGACGTGGCCGTGACCGCCGAAACCCCGAAGCAGAAACCGTTACCCGATCGGGAATCGATCGGCGGCGTGAACAATATCATCGCCATCTCTAGCGGCAAAGGAGGCGTGGGCAAAAGTACGGTCGCGGTCAATGTCGCCGTCGCCCTCGCCAATCTAGGCGCGAAAGTGGGCTTATTAGACGCGGATATCTACGGGCCGAACGCGCCGACGATGCTGGGACTCGCGGACGCGGAAGTAAAAGTCCAGAGCGGCAATCAGGACATTCTCGAACCCGCTTTTAATCACGGCATCAAAATGGTGTCGATGGGCTTTTTAATCGATCCGGATCAGCCGGTGATCTGGCGCGGCCCGATGCTCAACGGTATCATCCGTCAGTTTCTCTATCAGGTGAATTGGGGCGAACTCGACTACTTGATCGTGGATATGCCACCGGGGACGGGAGACGCGCAATTAACCCTGATCCAAGCCGTCCCCCTCGCCGGCGCGGTGATCGTCACCACCCCGCAAACCGTTTCCCTGCTCGATGCCCGTCGCGGCTTGAAAATGTTCCAGCAGTTAGGGGCGAGGGTATTGGGCATCGTCGAGAATATGAGTTATTTTATCCCGCCGGATCTGCCCGATCGAGCCTACGATCTCTTCGGTTCCGGGGGAGGAGAGAAAGCCTCGAAGGAACTCGGGGTTCCCCTACTCGGTCGTGTACCCATCGAGATCTCCCTCCGAGAAGGGGGCGACGCGGGTATCCCGATCGTCGTCAGCGAACCGGAATCCGCCTCGGCCAAAGCGCTGATCGATATCGCCAAAGCGATCGCCGCTAAGGTCTCCGTAGCGGCCTATAGTTAGGGAGATGGGGAGATAGGGGAGGTGAGGGCGATGGGGAAGGTGAGGGAAATGGGGTAGTGAAAAAGGTAATCTATCTTACCTCCTGACTCCTGACTCCTGCCTTCTGCCTCCTGACTCCTATCTCGACGACAAGTTATCATTCGAGCGGAAAATTCCGAGGTGTGAGCGATGCGAGTGAGAGTGAGAAGACGATCGAGGATCGAGAATCCTCTATCTTGGGCGATCGATCGATTACCCCCCATCGACTGGACATTGTTCGTCGCGGTGGTGGGGTTGACGTTTTTCGGGGGATTGATGATCCGTAGCGCCGAACTTCACACGGGAGCGATCGATTGGTGGCAACATTGGGTATTCGGGGCGATCGGCACGGCGATCGCGGTATTTCTTTCCTTTTGTCGCTACGAGAAACTTCTACGCTGGCACTGGCTCACCTACGCGCTCACCAATCTATCCCTACTGGCCGTGATCGCGATCGGGGTAACGGCGAACGGGGCGCAAAGTTGGATTAATATCGGCAGTTTCAACGTACAGCCGTCGGAATTCGCCAAAATGGGCGTGATTATTACCATTGCCGCTTTATTACACCAGTATCCCGCCGATAATCTCCTCTCGATCGCCCGAGTTCTCGCGGTGACGGCGGTTCCCTGGCTATTGATCATGGCGCAACCGGATCTAGGAACCGGACTGGTATTCGGGGCGATCACGTTGGGAATGCTCTACTGGGCGAACGCGAAACTCGGCTGGATCGTTCTCATGCTCTCGCCGTTAGTTTCGGCGTTTTTATTTAATCTTCTATTTCCCGGCTGGATCGTCTGGATGGTAATAATAGTCGCTATCGCCCTTTACACGTTACCCTGGCGATTTTTCGCGACGGCGATCGCGGTCGCGGTGAACGTCGCGGCCGGGAAACTCGGTTCGATATTGTGGGGTTTACTGAAGGAATATCAGAAAGAGCGATTAACGCTTTTCCTCAACCCGGAAAAGAACCCGTTAGGGGGAGGATATCAATTAATTCAATCGCGGATCGCCATCGGTTCCGGGGAATTAACCGGACGGGGATTACATCAAGGCACGCAAACCCAGTTAAATTTTATTCCCGAACAGCACACCGATTTTATCTTCTCGGTGGTGGGGGAAGAACTCGGTTTCGTGGGCAGTATTTTGGTGCTACTAACGTTTTTCGTGATCTGTTGGCGTTTGCTGGTGATCGCCACGAGCGCGCGGGAAAATTTCGGTTCTCTCCTGGCGATCGGGGTTCTGACGATGATCGCGTTCCAGGCGATTATTAATATCAGTATGACGGTGGGACTCGCGCCGATCACCGGGATTCCGTTACCGTGGATGAGTTACGGTCGATCGTCTCTGTTAACCAATTTTATCGCCCTCGGTTTAGTGGAAGCGGTCGCTTATTTCCGTCCGAAAAAGCGATCGTATTAAGCGCGGGTTTAACCGACAGTAGATCTCTCGCGATACTCGATCCTTTCGATCGACCGCAAGAAAATTAAGATTTAACGTAGGGGCGCGAGGCTTGCGCCCCTTAAAATATTAGGGTCATTTAAACAAACTTAACATAACCTATACAACTGGCTATCGCGGTTTTATCGCTCCGGTATCTTTACCCGTTGATTGACCCGATTCATGATTAACGAGACGATGAGATTGAACGATAAATATGTCGCCATCACCACGATTAACATTTCCACGGATTTACCCGTTTGGTTGGCGATCGTGCTGGAAACCGCGTAGATATCGGTATAACCGATCGCTATCGCCAAACTGGAATTTTTCGCCAGATTTAAACACTCGTTCGTCAGCGGGGGAATCATCACCCGTAACGCTTGCGGGAAAACAATTAAACGCGTGATCGTCCCCGGTTGTAAACCGATCGCTCTCGCCGCCTCCCACTGTCCCTTACTCACCGATTGAATTCCCGCGCGCACCGTTTCCGCGATAAAAGCCGCCGTATACACGGTTAACCCGATTAATAAGGTCGAGAATTCCGAGGAAAGATGTAAGCCCGAATCGATACTTTGCTCGATAGAATCGAATCGCGGGACTCGCCACTGTAGCCCGAAAACTAGGGCGATTATCGCGATAGAAACGGGGATGAAAACAAGTTTTTCCGAGGTTCGATCGCTCTCTCTCCTCCAGAGAAACCAAGCGGCAACTAGGCTGATAATAATGATGATTAAAGATAACCAAGTCTGTAAACTATTGGCGGGAAACGGTAGATAGATTCCCGCGTTACTGATGAAAATACTTGCCCCGATTTGTAAGGGATCGTCAATTTTCGGTAGTTGTAGGAAAACGGCGAAATACCAAAAAAATAACTGTAAAAGTAGGGGAGTATTGCGGATTGTTTCCACGTAAACGGTCGCTAACTGACGCACTAACCAATTATCCGACAATCGCCCCAATCCGATCGCCACCCCGAGAGCGATCGATAGGATAATTCCAGAGATCATCACCCGTAAAGAATTCAACAATCCCACGAAAACGGCGCGGATATAGGGATCGCTCGGACTGAAAGGAATCGGGGAATCGCCGATCGAGAACGAAGCGGAGCGATCGAACAGAAACCCGAACCCGAAACTCAACCGCAACCGTCGAAAATTCAAAACCAGATTCCGACCGAAATAGAAAAGAATCGAGAAAACGATCAGGAAAATAATCGCTTGAAGAAAAATTTTCCGAAAGCGATCGTCATACCACAAAGAAATTTTCTCCCGTCGCGTCATACCACCGCTTACCCTACCTCTTGTAAATAACGATTCATTTCCTCGCTATCTTCCCCGTAGAGATCTTCGATATGTTGATGACAGCAATCGATCGCGAATTCATCGAATTCTGTCGGTTCAATTTGATACATTCTCTCGAAAATATCCGGTTTCACGCGACAGAAAATCGGGCGATTCTCGTAAATCGTGCAGAGACGGGTCTGATGGTCGAAGTGAATACACCATCCCCCCTCGCCCACCATGCTCAAATACTGCTGTAATTCCGCTTCGGTGAGATAGTCTTCTAGGTCGCGCTCGTCGGGGTTCAGTTGACAACACGCGCCACAGCCGGTGATACATCGCCAATTCGGCATAATTCAAACTCTCGGTAAGGTCGGGCGATCGATGCCCAACCTTACTATCCTAGCCCGAAACTAGAGTTTCACCGTGTACGCGTCGCGGATACCGGACACCTTGGTGATCTCCGAGAGCAATCCTTCCGGGAGAGGATCGTCGAGACTCAGGGCCATCACCGCGTCACCGCGAATAATTTTCCGTCCTACCTGCATACTGGCGATATTGACGTTAAAACTGCCCAATAACGCGCCAATTTTACCGATAATGCCCGGCATATCTTGGTGGAGAGTGAACAGCATATAATTACTCGGCGGGACGTTGATCGGGAAGTCGTCGAGGTCGGTAATCCGGATCTCTCCCGTACTCAACAGCGCGCCCGTGACGGAATGCTCGCCCATCGAACCGCGGGCCTCTAGATGGATCGATCCCGAATAGTCGCGGGTGGACGCGTCGCGGGTTTCGATCACCCGGATGCCGCGTTCTTTAGCCTCGATCGCCGCGTTGACATAGTTTACGCGTTCCCGGAGAGCCTGGGAAAGTAAACCCTTGATCGCCGCGATCACGAGGGGCTGACTATCTTTGGCCGCCAATTCTCCTTGTAAACGGACGTTTAACCAATCGATACGACCTCCCGCCAACTGTCCGACGAGATTGCCCATCGTTTCCGCCAACTGGAGATAGGGGCGCAGTTTTTCCATGACATCGGGAGTCAGTCCGGGAATATTGACCGCGGAACGCGCCGGGAGACCGAGTAACACGTCACGGATCTGTTCGGCCACATCGATCGCCACGTTCACCTGCGCCTCGGCGGTAGAGGCTCCTAAATGGGGCGTGAGGATCACGTTCGAGAGTTCCCGCAGTCGGGATTCGCCGAGGGGTTCCTGCTCGAACACGTCCAGCGCCGCGCCCGCGATCTTGCCGGATTCGATCGCCTCGATTAAAGCGTGTTCGTCGATAATTCCCCCACGGGAACAGTTGATGATCCGGACGGTCGGTTTCATCCGGCTCATCGATTCTTTATTAATCAGATGGGTGGTTTCTTTCGTTTTGGGAACGTGTAGGGTGATGTAATCGGACTCGGCGAATAGTAAATCGAGATCGACGAGGGTACAACCCAGTTGATCGGCGCGTTCGGCGGAAATAAACGGATCGTAGGCGAGAATCTTCATTCCCAAGGCTCTAGCCACGGTCGCGACGTGGGAACCGATTTTCCCCAAACCGACCACTCCGAGCGTTTTTTTGTAAACTTCCGCCCCGATGAAGCGGTTCCGCTCCCATTTATTCGCCTTGACCGATTGATTCGCGTCGGGAATGTGACGGGAGAGGGAGAGCATCATCGCGAGAGCGTGTTCGGCGGCGGCGATGGTGTTGCCTTCCGGGGAGTTGACGACGATGATTCCCTGACGGGTGGCCGCGGGAACATCGATGTTATCCACGCCCACCCCGGCGCGACCGATAATCTGTAATTTGGTTCCCGCCTCGATAATTTCTTTGGTGACGCGGGTACTGGAGCGGAGCATCAGCGCGTCGTATTCGGGGATGATCTTAACGAGTTCTTCGGCGGGGAGTCCCGTTTTCACGTCCACTTGGGCGACTTGCGAGAGAATCTCCACTCCTACCTGATCGATCGAATCGGATACCAGAACTTTGGCCATAATCTTTTAACGTACTTTGTTCAGTCTACTGTCACTACTCGACCTGCCACGGGGTCTAGGCGCGATAGACCATTTTAAAGGGAAACGACGCGCCGAACGAACAAATCGCTCGAAAGATTTTAGGTTATCGGATCGATCGCCCCGTCCCGTCCCCCGCGGTTCGATCGCCGTTCCCCCGTTGTTAGGCCACGGCGAAACCCGTATACGGCCGTACTTTGGGGTGACGGAAACCGAGAACGATGTCTTCTTTAGGAATGCCCGCTTCGAGTAAATCGCCGGCCACTCCTTCCTCGGTGTCGTCGCACTGAATCCAAACCCGATCGCCGATGAGACTGATATGGATCGGCGTGGCGTGAAGGTAACTGTCCTTCTGCCAGCCTATATCTAAAATCAAGTATTCCCCTCGATCGTCATCGAAAGCGACCCGCGAGGTGTAGTCGTCGGGTGGCGTATTCCGATAATCGGCGTGATCTCGGAGTACATTTTTAATAATCTCTCGGTACTTTACTCGGGTATCCATCGCTCGATCGCCTCCCTTTCCTCATCGAAGACCATGAGTTTGATAATTTGATTATTCAGTAAAATTTGTCCCAATTCTATGGTAAACACGTTGCTGTAGGTTAGCTCGGAAACGGCGAGGTATAATTCTCGATCTCCAAGTGATCCGATCTAGAGCGATCGGGCTAATTGCAGGTTATTTTTAAGTGTATTGGTAAAAAGAGCGACATCCAAGGTATATAATAGGAGCTATATTCTCGAATAACGAGAATATATTGGGGAAATAAGGTAGATTACGAGGTAGAACTGGCCAATGAGTGACGAAGAACAATCTAGGTTTACTGAAGAACAGGTTTCGGCGGCAGAAGAACAGATTGTCGAGCAGTCCAAAAGAATCGAGTTCTATTTAACTGAATTTAGCGTTGAACTTTTAGCGTCAAAAATGGAAAACGGAGATTTTGAAGTCCCACTGTATCAGCGTGATGACACTTGGGAAGACAGTCGAAAATCCCGATTTATTGAATCACTTTTAATGGGGCTTCCGATTCCTTTTCTATTTTTTTGGGAGAATCCAAATACGGGTAAGCTTGAAATAGTAGATGGATCACAAAGATTAAGAACCATTCAACAATTTATCCTCGGCGATAGGGTGATCGGTGAACTAGAAGAGCTATCAAGAGTTTCTGGTTTTCGATTTAAAGATCTTCCAGAATCTCGACAAAGAAAGATTAAGAATCGCTCGATTCGAGGAATTGTACTTAACGAACACGCTGATGAACAATCGCGCTTTGAACTTTTCGATAGAATTAATACAGGAAGTAAAATTGCCAACACGGCCGAAGTTCGCCGAGGCATTTTGAACGGAGCTTTTCAAGATCTTGTTATCTCGCTCTCTAATGAGGAATTTTTCAAAGCTCTTGCACCAGTTACTAAAAAACAAGACAAGGAACGAGAAAGGGAAGAGCTTGTTACACGTTTTTTTGCCTATGGAGATGGACTAGATGATTATAAAGATAGAGTATCTGCATTTCTTTTTGATTACACAAAAAAAATGAACTTAGAGTTCAAAAATAATCTTAATCTTGAAAATGTTTACCGACAGAAATTCATAAATACAATGGAATTTGTCTCTAAAAATTTTCCGTGTGGATTCCGTAAAACTGCAAAAGGTAACGTGACTCCACGAGCGAGATTTGAAGCGATTGCGATTGGGAGCTATAGAGCCATTCAAGAACGGCCGCAGTTAATCAATCAAGTAAAGGAAGTAAGAGACTGGTTAGGTAGTAAAGAATTTGTAGCTGTCACTGGTGCGGACGGTGCTAATGTCAAGAAAAGATTAAATGCTCGTATCGATTTTGTTCGGAATAAATTACTGGAGGATTAGAAATGGATGATTTTAGAAATGCCTTTGAAGAAAGGCTACAAGAAATTGAGGTTTATCTTGATCTGCTAGACTCTCTAGAAAGAGAGGTTCAAGGCGGTTCTCCAAGACTTGGACAAAATGGTACTATCATTACCATGCAACAACAAAAAATTCTTTATTCTTGTGTTTATTTACAACTGTATAATCTAGTAGAATCAACAGTAACACGTTGCTTAGATGCGGTTTCAACTACCATCGTTTATCACCGTCATCAACCCAAAGATTTATCGAATAGCTTTCGCGGTGAGTGGGTAAGATTTATTGCCCGTACCCACACCGATCTCACTCCTGACAACCGCCTTCAATACGCTTTAGAGCTTTGCGATCATTTAGTAGATGCTCGTCCGATAACACCAAGTTTTAAGATAGAGAAAGGTGGAGGTGGCAATTGGGCTGATGAAGAAATTTACGATTTAATATGTAGACGCTTATGCTTACCCTGGAGGGTGGATAGTGACGTTCAAAGTGCTATTAAACGCCCTTTTCGAGATGGTAAAGGTGCGCTCGCATCGATCAAAAACATTCGTAACGAGTTAGCACATGGGAGCCGATCATTTTCAGAATGTGGCGAGAATGTTACTGTTAGCGATCTTCGTCATCTTACCCGATGGACTGCCGATTATCTTAGGGCGATTGTAGATTGTTTCAAAACCTCTATAGATAATCGAGAGTATCTACTACCAGATCGGCGGTAGGAGCGTAAATCATGAATAAAAATTCGCATAAAAACGCATTAAAGGTAAACCAAACACTTGATTCAAGTGATGAGAGCAAAATCATTAGCTGTATTGATTTGTTTTGTGGTGTTGGCGGCCTTACACATGGTTTAATTCGAGGAGGGATTAAGGTTGTTGCCGGTGTTGATATTGATTCCCAATGTTGTTTTCCTTACGAGACTAACAATAATAGCCTATTTATAGAACGGGATATTCGAGAACTTTCGGGTAATGAGATTAATAATCTATTTGGATATAGTCAAACTCGGCTTTTGGCGGGATGTGCGCCCTGTCAACCTTTTTCGACCTATACGCGTAAAAATCGAAAAAAATCCCCTAGATTTCAAGATGAAAAATGGGATTTAGTTTCGGATTTTGGTAGGCTGATACATGATACCAAACCAGAGTTGATAACAATGGAGAATGTACCACAACTCGTCGATGAGATCGTTTTTGAAAAATTTATACAAGGAATCAAAAAAGACGGTTATCATACTTGGTGGAAAGTTGTGGATTGCTCCGGGTATGGAGTGCCACAAACTCGAAAAAGACTTGTCTTGTTGGCATCTAAATTGGGAGAGATAGAGTTATTACCTCCCGATCAACATCATGTAACTGTACGTGAAGCGATCTATGATCTACCCCCTTTAGTGGCTGGAGGTACCGATCCTAATGACAAGCTACACACTTCTAGCTCTTTGAGCGATCTTAATCTTCGCCGAATTAAAGCTTCAAAGCCAGGGAGAACATGGCGGGATTGGGACGAAGACTTAATCGCTCCTTGCCATCGAAAAAATTCGGGACAGACTTATCCTAGTGTTTATGGTCGTATGGAGTGGGATACACTAGCTCCCACGATTACAACTCAGTGTTTTGGATATGGAAACGGTCGTTTCGGTCATCCCGAACAAGATCGAGCTATCTCTTTAAGAGAGGCCGCTATTTTACAGACTTTTCCCCGTGATTATCGCTTCCTATCACCTAATGAGACTGTTCGTTTTAATAGACTCGGCCGCCTTATTGGAAATGCCGTACCCGTTCGCATGGGAGAGGTGATTGCGAAAAGCTTGATCATCCATGTAAATGCTCGCGCTCGACTCTACAATAAGGCGTAAACGAGTAACCGAACCGAATTCTTATCAAGAAGTTCCAGAGAAATAAACTATTTCTCTAGATAGACTTTCAGCCCGATTTCCAACGATAGCAGGAAGTAACTGGAGGTTAACAGGGTTGTGATCTCGATCGAAGTATTGATTCTGTCAATCTACCGAACCCCTAAAAACTTATGGGTCTGTAAACTGACGCGCCACCGCGGATTTTTCAGAACGTAGTCGAACACTAATCTCTGACTTTCCGGGGTATTCCATTCCGGTTGTAGATATCGCGCCGCGGTAGAAGGCACTCGCGATCCCTGTTCCTCCGCGTAGCGTAAATCGCTTTCGTCCGCGACCACGATCTTGATCTCGTTCGCTCGATCGTAAATACTCGGATGGGGCGCTTTATACACTTTCGGCGAGAAAGTCACCCAATCGAAAGACCCACTAAACGGCCGCGTTCCCGACGTTTCTAAATGCACCCGTAAACCCCTTTCCCGTAACTCGCGCGTCAGGGGGTCGAGATCGTGTAAAAGCGGTTCCCCTCCCGTGATGACCACGATCGCCGGATTCGCGTTTCTCGCGCGATCGGCTAGATCGGCCACGGACTCGCGGGGGTGAAGCCTGGCATTCCAGGACTCTTTCTGATCGCACCAGGGACAACCCACGTCGCACCCCCCCAACCGGATGAAAAACGCGCTCGTTCCCGTCCACCAGCCCTCGCCCTGGACGGAATGGAAAGTTTCGACAACCGGATAGGTACAATGGGTTATGCTAACCGTTTTCATAAGACTCTGTATTATAGAAAGTATGGAACTTCCCCTAGATTTCGCCACCTACGCTAAATGGTCGGGTATCGCCACGATCGCCTGTTTCGTCCTCACGATCGTCGCTTTTATCGCGGGTTGGGGCTTCCGTTTCCGCCTGGTCGGGGTCACTAGCTTCATGGGGGTTCTCACGGCAGGGATTTTCGGCCTCGGTCTCGGGTTGTTCACTCCTACCGAAGTGGAGGGCGCGGTCAAATATTCCCTTGTCTATGATAACGGTGCCAATCAAGCCGTGATCTCCCTTCCCGCCACCGTTACCCCGAGCGAAGTAGAAGCGACGCTGAAACAGGCCAGTAAGAATCTATTTTCCTACGGTCGGGTCGGTGTCGGGGGAGACGATCGCTTTACCGTCCGCGCGCGAACCCTGATTCACCCGGAACCCGGCCTCTCGGCTCCCCTCTATTTGGGAGAAATTAAGCGATCGCTGAAAACTCGCGGCGAAGATAGCGACGAAATCCAAATTTTCTCGAAAAATTTCGCTAAACTACCCCGTACTTCCTAAACCATTGCCCGAAAAAATGTCCAACACCCTCGCCGTCTTACCCCTGCTCGTTTCGCCGTCGCGCGTGATCCGGGGGGAAAACGCCCTCCGAGAATCCGCCGATAGCCTGAGTTCCCTGGGAAAACGTCCCCTCGTGGTCGGCGGCGATCGCTCGATCGAGGTGATCCGGCCCCATCTCGCCTCGATCGCCAAAAAACACAAACTCGCGCCCGACTACCGAACCTACTCCCCCGATTGCTCGGAAAACTCCCTATCACAATTACGGGAATCTGTCAAGAATCATTCGGCGGATTTTATTATCGGGGTCGGCGGCGGGAAAGCGCTGGACACGGCCAAATTACTCGCGCGTCAATGCGGGTTATCGATCGCCACCGTTCCTACTTCCGGGGCGACCTGCGCCGCTTGGACGGCCCTTTCTAACATTTACTCCGACGCGGGCGCGTTTCTCTACGATGTCGGTCTTTCCCGCTGTCCGGATCTCCTGATCCTCGACTACGGACTGATCCGCACCGCGCCGACCCGGACATTAGTGGCGGGAATCGGCGACGCGCTCGCGAAATGGTACGAGGCATCGGTCAGTAGCGGTCATTCTACCGCCACCCTGACGATCGCCGCGGTACAGCAAGCGCGGGTATTACGCGATCTCCTCTTCCAAAAATCGGCCGGAGCGATCGAAAATATCGGTGGTGAGGATTGGCGGGAAGTGGTGGACGCGACGGTATTATTAGCCGGGGTCATCGGGGGATTGGGCGGCGCGAACTGTCGTACCGTGGCCGCCCACGCCATCCACAACGGTTTAACCCATATTCCCGCGTCCCACCACGCGTTACACGGCGAAAAAGTGGCTTACGGGATTCTCGTCCAGTTACGACTGGAAGAAATCGTTCAGGGAAATCAATTAGCGGCTTCCGCGCGACAACAGTTGATCCAGTTTTACGATTCGATCGCTCTACCGAAAACGTTAGAAGATCTAGGCTTAAAAGAGGTTTCCCTCGCCGAATTACGGCAGGCGGCCGAAATCACCTGCGGGCCCGATTCCGACATTCACCGTTTACCCTTCGCGGTTTCTCCCGAACAGGTAATAGCGGCGATGGTTTCCACCACCGTTTCGGTCGCGCTTTCCCCGAAAGTAAAAGCCGAGTGAGCGATCGGGAGGCGGGCAGGGTTCTCAATCTGTCGGTGTCGGCGATCGACTCCATAATAATCGACTCCATAATAAAGGTATTCCCCCGATCGACCGGCATTGACGGGGGAAGGAATTCAAACCTAATCGGAGTTTATCAAAATGTCCGGAGAAACCGTTACCTATTCCCTAGAAGCCGTCCTGACGAGGATCGAGGGAAAGATCGACTCGTTCGAGAAGCGGGTAGATGAGAGATTTGACAAGGTAGACGAGAAATTCGAGCGATTAGACGAGCGGTTAACCAAACTGGAAATCGGGCAGGCCGATCTCAAAGGGGACATTAAAGCGTTAGACGAGAAAATCAACGGATTGACCGCGCGGATCGCCAATCAGGAATTCACGAACCGGGGAATTCTGATCGCGCTGGTAGTCGCTCTCACCGGTGGAGCGGCTAAGGCTTTCGGGTTCATCGGTAATCCCTAGAATCATCCCGTAGCCGTGTCCACGGGTCATCCTCTCCCGTAAATATTTCGATAAGGTGTATTTTTTCCCGGATGAGCGACCGCGTTGTACCGGTTAATCGAAAACCGGGTGGTAAAATCGAGCGATGGATCGCCCGTTAGAAATTTTTCCGACGACCGGGATTCACATCACGACCATTCCACCAGTTCGCGTTGTTGGACGACTAAACCGTATACTCCCGCGGTCTGTCGCGCCAATCTCGCCCAATTAAAGCGTCGATCGAGATCTTCGTAGGCATTATCGATCAACCACCGCGCGTAGCCCGGATTTTTCAACACTTCTAAAATGCCCCACGCGAGAGAATCGGGATTATTGACGCGGGTGACGATACCCGTTACCGTGTGTCGGACGACTTCCGGGAAACCGCAGGTATCGGAAACCACCACCGGAACCCGCGCGGCGAAGCTTTCTAGGGCGACGATGCCGAAAGGTTCGTAAAGACTGGGAAAAACAGCGCAATCGGCCACCGTTTGGAAGCGATCGAGATCTTCGTCGGACATGAACCCGGTAAAGTAGCATTTATGCCAGATTCCCAGATCCCACGCCTGTTGTCTCAATTTATCGGTATTCCCGCCGCCGATAATCACGAATTTGGTATTCCCGCCGGTTTCCGCCAACACGCGAGGCGCCGCGTTCAGTAACACCGCGACCCCTTTCTCAAACGTCATGCGACCGACATAATAGACGATTTTCTCGTGATCCCCCGCGAAACGGCGACGGAAAGCGACGTAATCGAAATCCGGATCGCGTTGTTTTTTCTCCGCGCGGATACCGTTATACACCACGTCGATTTTATCCCACGGCGCGCCGAGCGCCCGATGTACCTCGTGACGCATATACCCGGTACAGACGATGACGCGCCAGGCGTTATAGACGAGAATTCCCTCTTTACTGGCGATATAGCGCTGGGTATCGGTGTGTAGCCCGTTGTAGCGTCCGTATTCGGTGGCGTGGATGGTGGCGATGAGGGGGATTTTAAATAAATGTTTCAGGGCGATCGCCGCGTCTCCCACCAGCCAATCGTGAGCGTGGATAATATCGAAAGCCCCGTATTCGGCCATCAGTTTGCCACCGTGTTGCCCCATGCTGTTGTTCATGTTGACAACCCAGTGAAAGAAATCATTACCGGGGGGGACGGGAACGCGATGGACGTGAACCCCTTCCACGATCTCGTAATTCGGTGCCTGACCGAACTCGATCGTCATTAAATGCACTTCATGGCCTAATTTAACGATTTCCGGGTATAATTCCGCGACATGACGGGCGATTCCCCCGACTAATCGCGGCGGGTATTCCCAGGCTAGTACCAAAATCCTCATCTTTCCCCATCCTCACCAGGACATCAGCGACAACGCGTGGTCGTGGTATTGATTCTATCTTGAGTTTCTCCGTCGAATCGCCACCCCCGCCGATCGATTGTACCCGCGATCTCCTCCCGCCATCGATCGAGTTGTTCCGCGAAATCCGGTTTCTGTAAATCCCCCCGCCACAGGATCAGCGCGTCTTCCCCGGTTTGCGGGTAGTAATTCTTGCGTCGTCCCGCGACTTGAAACCCGAATCGATCGTACAGGGCGATCGCCACCTGATTCGAGACTCTTACCTCTAGCGTAGCCCGTTCCAGCCGTCTTCGTACAGCCTCCTCTAGAAGTCGGAACAGAAGCAGTTTTCCCAATCCTCTCCCCTGATAGTCGGGATGGATCGCGATAATGGTAATATGCGCTTCCTCTAGAATCGCCCAAAAACAACCACAGCCGATAATACTTTCCGGGTTGTCCGACAGCGAGAGGACGAGTAAATAACTGTTAGGGCTATCGAGTTCCCGTCGATAGCCCTCTAACGACCAGATACCACCGAGACAGGTTCGATCGAGGGCGACGATCGCTTCCAGGTGTTCCGCGTTCGGTTGTTGGAGATAGAGTTTCTGTAGAGACATAGAATAATTGTACCCCGCGCGGAGACGGTCGCCAGTCGGTGAGGGCGGTTCGGAAAATTTTTCGAGACAACTTCCCGGATGGTGTTACGGTATTTTTCATCGAGGTCGAAAATTCCGGATTCGGGTTAGAAATTAGCGATCGAGTTTTCGAGAAATTCCAAGAAATCTGTTCCCCCGCCCGCGAATCCGTATAAATTCCTAAATTTCAATTAAATTGTAGCCTGAAATACAATTTTTCCCACCCGCGTGGCCGGACACTAGAATATAGGTTACGGTACGAACCGAGGTTAGCGTGCAACTAGATACCTACGATCCCGAAAGCTTTTACGACGAACTATTTCAGGCGAAAGGCACTCCCCGCGATTACGCCGCGCCTTTAATCGATTGGTTGCAACATCTACCCCCCCACGAACTCCAACAACATCGAGAGACCGCCCAGGCCGCCCTCTTCAATCTCGGTGTCACCTTCAACGTCTACAGCGACAATCAGGGAGTCGAGAAAATTTTCCCCTTCGACGTGATCCCCCGCATCGTGTCGGCGGAAGATTGGGAATACCTAGAAAAAGGCTTAAAACAGCGCATTAAAGCTTTAAACCTCTTTCTCGGCGATATTTACGGCGATAAGCTGATCGTCAAAGATGGCATTATCCCGATCGAACTAATCAATTCGGCAAAAGGTTTCCTCGAACCCTGTATCGGCCTCAAGCCTGTCGGGGGTATCTGGTGTCACATTACGGGAACCGATCTCGTCCGGGATAAAGATGGACAGTGGTACGTTCTCGAAGATAATTTACGGGTTCCCTCCGGAATTTCCTACGTCCTCGAAAATCGTCGGGTGATGAAAAGCACCTTCCCGGAAATTTTCCAGACGATGAACGTCAGACCGGTCGATGATTATCCCTCCCATCTCCTCGAAACTCTCCTCAATCTCGCCCCTCCTCAATTACCGAATCCGACCGTAGTTGTATTAACCCCCGGAATGTATAATTCCGCGTATTTCGAGCATTCTTTCCTCGCGCAACAGATGGGGGTGGAATTGGTCGAGGGACGGGATCTCGTGGTGGTAGACGGCTATTTACAGATGAAAACCACCAAGGGACTGCGACGGGTGGATGTAGTGTATCGTCGCGTGGATGATGACTTTATCGATCCCCTCGTTTTCCGTCCCGATTCTTTGTTAGGGGTTCCCGGTTTATTGAAAGTGTTCCGAGAAGGACGCGTCGCGTTAGCTAATGCCCCCGGAACCGGAGTCGCTGACGATAAAGTAATTTACGCGTTCGTCCCCGATATGATCCGCTATTATCTGGGAGAGGAACCGATTTTAAATAACGTTCCCACCTATCTCTGTTGGCGGGAAAAAGATCTCGAATACGTGTTAGCAAATCTCGATAGGTTGGTGGTGAAATCGGCCAACGAGTCGGGAGGTTACGGGATGCTGGTAGGCTCTCAATCGACGGTCGCGGAACGGGAAGAGTTCGCGGCCCGAATTATCGCCAATCCCCGCGATTACATCGCCCAACCGGTGTTAAGTCTCTCCCGCGTACCGACCTTAATCGACGATGAAATCGAGGGTCGTCACGTCGATTTACGTCCCTATATTCTCCACCGAGGCGATGAAATCTACGTCCATCCCGGTGGCTTAACCCGCGTCGCCTTGAAAAAAGGTTCTCTCGTCGTCAATTCCAGTCAGGGAGGGGGAAGTAAGGATACTTGGGTGTTGACTTAAGATAGGAGGGAGGTGAGGGAAAAGGTAAAAGGGTAAAGGGTAAAGGTGAAAAAATTAAGAAAGCTCTTTTTCCTTTTCCTCTTCCCCTTTTACTTGAAAAAATTCCCCATTTCCCCATCCCTCTATCTCCCTATCTCCCCATTCCCTCATTCAATTTATTCACCGAAATTATCATGCTAAGTCGGGTCGCTGATTCTATTTATTGGTTAAATCGCTATATCGAACGGGCGGAAAATGTGGCCCGCTTCGTGGATGTGAATTTGAATCTCATGCTCGATGTTCCCACGAGTGTCGTGCAACAGTGGGAACCGTTGGTGTTAACGACCGGGGATTTACAACAGTTTCGAGAACGCTACGGTGCGGCGACCGCCGAAAATGTGATTCGATTCTTGACATTTGATACGGAATATGTTAACTCGATCATCTCCTGTGTGCGGTGGGCGCGGGAAAACGCTCGATCGATCCGGGAGGTGATTTCCTCGGAAATGTGGGAGGAAGTAAACGGTTTTTACCGGCTGGTGAACGAGGCTTCCGAAAACTCGTCCCATATCGCGTTACCGGAGTTTTTCACGCGGGTGAAACTGGCCAGCCACCGGTTCGCGGGGGTGATGGACGCGACGATGACCCATAACGAGGGCTGGCATTTCGGGATTATGGGTCGTTTACAGGAACGAGCCGATAAAACCGCCCGAATCCTCGATGTGAAATACTATTATCTCCTTCCGTCGGCGCAATGGGTGGGAACTTCTCTCGATCAGATTCAATGGATCGCCCTGCTGAAATCGGTCAGCGCCTACGAGATGTATCGCAAGTGTCAGCGCCGGATCACTCCGGGGAACGTGGCGGAGTTTTTGATTCTCAATCGAGAATTCCCTCGATCGATCCATTTCTGTCTGCGGGAGTTGGAACACTGTCTCCATCAGGTGACGGGAACCCCCCTCGGGACGTGGAGTAATTCCGCGGAGAGAACGTTAGGCCGTCTGTGCGCGGAGATGGGTTATCTGACGATCGAGGATGTTATCGAGATCGGTTTACACGAGTTTCTCGATCGAGTCCAACGACGCGTCAACGAGGTCGGGGTAAAAATCTCGGATACTTTCTTCGTTTTCAATCCCACCCCCACCCCGACCAATCAGTTAGTCAGTTCCCAATTCATGGCTTAATTCGTGCGCTATTCTATCCATCACGAGACCGTTTATACCTACAATCAACCGGTAATTCTCGCGCCGCATCTCCTGCGTTTACGGCCCCGATCGAACGGTTGGCAGACGGTAGAACGTTTTACCCTGAAAGTAACCCCGAACCCGTCGGGAACGAGCGAGATAATCGATCTCGACGGGAATTCGAGTATTCAGATCTGGTTCGGACAGGCGATCGAAACCCTGAAAATCGAGACGGAAAGCCGAGTAGAAACGCGCGTCGATAACCCTTTTTACTACCTTCTCGAACCCTGGGCGACGCGTTTACCCTTCGATTATCCCGGTTCCCTACAACTGCAATTACAGCCCTATCTCCAGCCGTTCGGGACGCTGGGCGATCCGGCGGTTAGCGAACTGGCGAGGGATCTTCTCCACGAAACGGAAAATAACCCGATTTCCTTCCTTTCTGCCCTTACTAGCCGGATTTATGAGGATTGCGAATACACCGTCCGGCCGGAGGGGGAACCCTGGACACCGGGCATCACCTGGACGAAACGGCAGGGATCTTGTCGGGATTTCGTGGTGTTGTTCATGGATGTGTGTCGCGCGGTGGGATTGGCGACGCGGTTCGTCAGCGGCTACCAGGAGGGCGATCCGGAGGGGGGAGAGAGGGATCTACACGCGTGGGTAGAGGTGTATCTACCCGGAGGGGGTTGGCGCGGTTACGATCCGACGCACGGGTTAGCGGTGAGCGATCGCCATATCGCCCTCGTGTCGAGTCCGATCCCGTCCTACTGCGCGCCGGTGACGGGAACGGCGAAACCGGTGAAAACAACGGATTTACGGCTGGATTCACAACTGGAAGCGCGGATAGCGATCGAACCCTTGCCTTAGTAGGAGGCAGGAGTCAGAAGTCAGGAGTCAGGAGTCAGGAGAAATAATAAAGATAAATTTTCCGTATATTCGTGTTTAAAAGCGATTTATCTTCCTAAACATCGAATTTCTGAAATTTTATCCTGTAAAAATCGTTCGGGCGAGAAGTGTCCTGACTTTGATAGACCTCTGGCAAAAGTAAAATTGTCTCGAACTTTTCAGACAGAAAATACTGAGCTTTAAAGTTTTTACGGGCGTTCGTACAATTTATGTATCCTCCTTCCTCCTGACTCCTGAATACTGGCTCCTGTCTCCTGTCATGACCAGAGATTCGGATTTTTGGCAGGAGGCTACGCTCCTACCATCCGGGTTTTGCTCCCGCGGCCGCGCCACCACGCGAGGAGGGTACTGGCGATAAAAATACTCGAATACGCGCCGGCCGCGAACCCGATAATCAACGCGAGGGCGAAATATTTCAGCGTCGCGCCCCCGAAGAGGAAAATCGCCACGAGAGGGAGTAAGGTGGTTAAGGTCGTGTTAATCGATCGACTTAAAGTTTGCTCGACCGCGTTATCGACCACTTCATCGATCGGGAGATCGGGGGTTTTCTCCAGATTTTCCCGCACCCGGTCGTAGATAACTACCGTGTCGTTGACCGAAAAGCCCACGATCGTCAAGAGGGAAACGAGAAATAAACTGTCTACCTCTACCCCCGCGATCAGGCCCAACACCGCAAACACGCCGACGGTAATTAAAACGTCGTGAAACAGGGCGACAATGGCGAAAAAGGCGTAATCGCGTTGAAAACGGAAGCTGAGATACACGGCGATCCCGAAGAAAGAGACGATCAGCGCCAGTAAGCCCGATTGAAACAGATCCCGCCCGATCGTCGGGCCGACCGTATCTTCCTGACTCGTTTCTGGGTCGAATTTCCCGATTTTCTCGTTTAGCGCGGTTCTTAAGGTCGTTTTCTGGGTCTCGTCGAGGGTTTTCGTGCGAACCGAGAGGGTGTATTTATCCAACACCTGAATACTACTATTGCTCAGTCCTTCCTCGTCGAGAATTGCCTGCACCCGCGCGGTGGTTAATGGTTCCGAGCAGTTGTTCTGTTTGGCACAGGCGAGAGTCGTCTGAATTCTCGTTCCCCCCACGAAATCCAAACTCGGACGCAAGGGCGCTTGAATGGTGAACCAGGAGATGATCATCGCCAGGAGGCCGCCGATGGTTAACAGTGCCGAAAACGACCACCAGAAATTACGCTGTTTGCTCACGCGGAAAGTCATACTCACCTCACTGATTGACGGGTAGATTGGGGCAGAAAAGTTGCGGTTTCTGACGAACGCTCGGCACGTTTAACACCGTCAGGTACAGTAAGGTACGGCTACAGGTTAACGCGGTGAACATACTGATCGCCACGCCGATCGCCAGGGTTAACGCGAACCCTTTCACCAAACCCGACCCCAACCAGAATAGGGCGGCACAGGCGATCAGGGTCGTCACGTTACTATCGAGAATACTGGAGAAAGCGCGGTAAAAACCCGATTCCACGGCTCGAAACAGCGATTTTCCCGCCCGTAGTTCCTCGCGGGTACGCTCGAAGATCAACACGTTCGCGTCTACCGCCATCCCGATACTGAGGATAAATCCCGCGATACCCGGTAAGGTGAGCGTGACCCCGACTAGCGCGAAGGCTCCTAGAGAGAGAATCGTGTAGATAATCAGGGAAATGTCGGCGATCACTCCCGGTAAACGGTAGTAAACTCCCATAAAGATTAAAACCAACAGCAAGCCCACCAATCCCGCGTAGATACTGCGGCGAATGCTGTCCTGCCCCAAGGTCGCGCCGACGGTGCGGATCTCTTCCACTTTCACCGGGAAGGGGAGGGAACCGCCGCGGAGTTGGATGGCGAGGTCGTTTGCGGATTCGGCGGTGAAATTACCCGTAATAACGGCTTTTCCGCCGGTAATTCCCGTTTGGGCGAATTGGATATCGACCACGGGCGCGCTGACTAACTCGTTATCGAGAAAGATGCCGATCGTGCGTCCCGTCCCGGCGATCGCTTTGGTGAGGTCGGCGAATTTTTTACCCCCGTCCCCGTCGAAGGTGATCGCCACTTCCCAGTTCCTGCCCTGGGTAGAACTGATCTGGGCGTTTTGTAGGTTTTTCCCGGTCAATCCCACCGATTCAAACAGCGCGAGAATGGCGGCCTTCGATTTTTCGAGCGATTTTTCCAGTTCGGCGATCCGGGGGGCGTTTTTCGGGTCGTTCTGTTTTCTCAGCACTTCGAGTTCGGCTTGATTCTGCTGGAAAACCGTGTACTCGGCGCGGAATTCCCCGTCTGTCCCCTGTTTCTGCTGGCGGAATTCTAATTGCGCCTGCACGTTTAAGATCCGTTCGGCCTCTTTAGGATCGGTGACTCCGGGAAGTTGCACGATCACCTGATTTTTGGTATCGACGGTTTGCACGAGGGATTCGGAAACGCCGAGGGCGTTGACCCGGTTCTCGATGACGGTCTGTACCGCTTTGAGATCGTTGGGTTCGATCGTTTTCACCTGTTCGGTGGGTTTGACCTGCACCGTTAACTGGGTCCCCCCCCGCAGGTCTAAACCGAGTTGGAGGGGCAGTTTGATCAGGATGACGATCGAGGCTATCACGAGCGCGGCGATTAACAGTAACAGCCAGTTTTGTTTCTGCATAACTTCAGGGGAGAGGGGAATTTTTCCGGGAGGCGATTAGATGCGATCGCCGACCATTTTCTGTACGGCCTCGACGATCTGGGCCGGTTGAATGATCGTTAATCTCTCTAGATTGCCGTTGTAGGGCGTGGGAATATCTTGGGACGATAACCGGAGAACGGGCGCGTCTAGTTCATCAAATAGCTGATCGTTGATTACAGCGATTAATTCCGCCGCGATCCCGCCGGTTTTCATACATTCCTCGACGATAATCACCCGGTGGGTTTTCCGGATCGAGGCGGCGATCGTTTCTATATCGAAGGGTTTGAGCGAGATCAGGTCGATGATCTCGGGATCGTAGCCGTCTTTTTCGAGTTGTTTGAGCGCCTGTACACAGTGATGACGCATCCGCGAGTAGGTCAGAATCGTTACGTCTTCCCCCTTACGGACGATTTCCGCTTTGTCGAGGGGTAGAAGATACTCTCGATCGGGTAAATTGTCTTTCAGGTTATACAGCAGGACGTGTTCAAAAAACAGAACGGGGTTATCGTCGCGAATGGCGGATTTTAATAATCCCTTGGCGTTGTAGGGGGTGGAACAGGCGACGATTTTCAGGCCCGGAACCGCGTGGAAATAGGCTTCTAAGCGTTGGGAGTGTTCCGCGCCGAGTTGTCTACCCACCCCACCGGGGCCGCGGATGACCATCGGGATTTTGAAGTTCCCGCCGGAGGTATAGCGTAACATCCCGGCGTTGTTGGCGATCTGGTTGAACGCGAGGAGGAGGAAACCCATGTTCATCCCCTCGATAATCGGTCGTAATCCCGTCATGGCCGCGCCGACGGCCATTCCCGTGAAACTATTCTCGGCGATCGGCGTGTCGAGTATTCTCAGATCGCCGTATTTTTTATAGAGATCTTTGGTGACTTTATAGGAACCGCCGTAGTGACCGACATCTTCCCCGAGGACGAATACCGTCTCGTCCCGTCCCATTTCCTCGTCGATCGCTTGCCGCAGGGCGTTAAATAATAGGGTTTCTGCCATATTAATCTTGAACTAGGATATCCGCGTCCGAATCACTAAACTCTATATTGTACCGTTTCGGGACTCCGGAGATCTCTCGCGGAATTCAAAAATTGTCGTGTGGTTAAGGAGACAGGAGACAGGAGTCAGGAGTCAGGAGGGGGAATACAGAATAAAACCATCCAAAACTCTACACAAGAGCGATCTATCTCTTTAAATTGGAATTTGTCTCGATTTTCGATTCTCAAAAAGTAATCGCGCTTCAAGGTCTCGGGAGGATGGATCTAGGAGGCGTTAAGCTATCAGAGATCGGCTATTAGCTTTCAAGATATGAGTTTTTCAGCCTTAGCGACTATTTAAAAGCCATTGAAGGTCGCCGTAAACGCGCTGATTGCCGATCGCTCCAATTTTCGCTTTATTTTCACAAAAACCTAGAAATTATGGACAATATTCACGTTACGGGAATTCGCGCTTACGGGTACACGGGTTATCTACCGGAGGAACGGGTTTTGGGGCAGTGGTTCGAGGTGGATCTCTCGATCGAGGTGGATCTCTCGGTTTCGGGCGCGAGCGACGCGATCGAGGATACGATCGATTACCGTCGGGCGATCGAGTTCGTCAAACACCGCATTCAAAACGAGAGATTCGCCCTCGTGGAGAAACTGGCCACCGCGATCGCCGAGGATATCCTAACGCTCGATCGGGTTCGATCGGTTCGGGTGCGACTCTCGAAACCGGCCGCCCCGATTCCCGATTTCGGCGGGAAAATCACCATCGATATCACTCGATCGATCTGAGTTTCCGGGTATTCTCGACCAAACTTCTTGCGAAAGTGTCCAGACGTTCCGATAGCTTCTCGTCGATCAGTTTCCCGTCGTTATCGAAGGCTTTCCACGCTTGGCCGATCGCCACCTGTTCCGGGATCACCCAGGCGTGAACCCAGCGTAAAATCACCCTAAGATCGTTCAGGGCGTTATTGTTCGATTGTCCGCCCAAAACGCTGATCGTGCCGGCTACTTTGCCCGATAAATGCTCGAAACTGAGCAGATCTAAAGCGTTTTTCAGTACGCCGCTCACGCTCCCGTGATATTCCGGCGTGGCGAGAATTAATCCGTCCGCGGATCGAACCGCGTGGCGCAATTTCTCCACGTCCGGATAGTCGGGATACTCGTCCCCCCCGTCGCAGAAGGGTAGGGAAAGTTGCCGTAGATCGAGAAGTTCTACCTCCGCGCCGAGTTTTCTCGCTCGATCGATCGCCTCTTCCAGCGCCCGCGCGCTATAGGAACCGTCCCGTAAACTGCCGCTAATACCGACGATTTTGACCATCGTTTTATTTAAACTCATAACGACTACGTTTAAGATAACAATTTTTCTCTCCGATCGACAACAAAAAGGACACGATCCGATCGTGTCCTCATGTCCTAAACAACTAATTCAACTACTTACTTGGCATCGGAGAATTCCGCGTCGATCACGTCATCGCCACCGCCACCGGTACCCGCGCCACCCGCGCCACCCGCGCCACCATCACCGGGGCCGCCGGGCGCGCCTTGTTGGTATACACTGCTACCGATGCTGTAGAGGGCTTGCTGGAGTTCCGGTAAGAGTTCTTTGATCTTGTTGTCGTCGTCGGCCGCGACCGCATCCTTGAGGTTTTTGATCAGTCCTTCCGCTTTCGTTTTGTCCGACGGGGGAACTTTGTCGCCGAGTTCTTTTAACTGTTTCTCGGCCTGGTAGACGAGAGAATCGGCCTGGTTCTTGCGATCGATCCGTTCGCGACGTTCTTTATCGGCCGCGGCGTTGTTTTCCGCCTCGTTCACCATGCGTTCTACCTCGTTTTGCGGCAGGGTAGAGGCTCCGGTGATGCTGATCGACTGTTCTTTGCCGGTTCCTTTATCTTTCGCGGTCACGTTCAAGATCCCGTTCGCGTCGATGTCGAAAACCACCTCGATTTGGGGAACACCGCGGGGCGCGGGAGGGATACCGTCGAGACGGAAAGTTCCGAGACTCTTATTATCGCGGGCCATTTCCCGTTCGCCCTGGAGGACGTGAATTTCCACGTTGGTCTGACCGTCTACCGCCGTCGAGAACACTTCCGATTTTTTGGTCGGGATCGTCGTGTTGCGGGGGATGATGCGGGTCATGACACCGCCGAGGGTTTCCACACCGAGGGAGAGGGGGCTAACATCGAGGAGAAGGATATCTTTCACTTCCCCGGCGAGAACACCACCCTGGATCGCCGCGCCGACCGCGACCACTTCATCCGGGTTGACGCTTTGGTTGGGGTCTTTGCCGAGAACCTTTTTCACCACCTCTTGAACGGCGGGAATCCGGGTCGAACCACCGACGAGAACTACCTCATCGATATTCGCCTTGTCGATCTTGGCATCGCGGAGGGCGTTTTCGACCGGGACGCGACAGCGATCGATCAGGTCGGCGCACAGTTCCTCGAATTTCGCTCTGGTGAGGGTCGTATCGAGGTGTTTCGGCCCGTCCGCGGTAGCGGTGATAAAAGGAAGGTTAATATCCGCTTGAGATACGCTAGAAAGCTCGATTTTGGCTTTTTCTGCCGCTTCGGTCAGACGTTGCAGGGCTTGTTTATCCTGACGGAGATCGATACCCTCGACTTTTCTGAATTCATCGGCGAGATAATCGACGATTTTTTTGTCGAAGTCGTCACCGCCGAGGTGGGTGTCACCGGACGTGGCTAACACTTCAAACACGCCATCACCGACTTCTAGAACCGATACGTCGAACGTACCACCGCCGAGGTCGAAAACGAGGATCGTTTCGTTGGCTTTTTTATCTAACCCGTAGGCGAGAGAGGCGGCCGTGGGTTCGTTGATGATGCGGAGAACCTCGATCCCGGCGATTTTGCCCGCGTCTTTGGTGGCTTGACGCTGGGAGTCGTTGAAGTAGGCGGGAACGGTGATTACCGCCTGGGTAACGGGTTCGCCGAGGTATTTACTGGCATCTTCCACCAGTTTGCGGAGAACCTGCGCGGAGATCTCTTCCGGCGCGAATTGCTTGCCTTGCGCGGGACAGTCTAATTTAACGTTACCGTTGCTGTCCTGGAGAACTTTGTAAGAAACTTCGGTCGCTTCGTTGGTGACTTCGTTGAATTTGCGTCCGATGAAGCGTTTGACGGAATAGAAAGTATTTTGCGGGTTCATCACCGCTTGACGTTTGGCGATCTGACCGACGAGGCGATCGCCGTTCTTGGCGTAGGCGACGACCGAGGGAGTGGTTCTAAATCCTTCCGCGTTGGCGATAACGGTGGGTTTGCCCCCTTCCATTACGGCGACGCAGGAGTTAGTCGTCCCTAAGTCGATTCCAACTACTTTTCCCATGACTTTGCGCTGCTCCGATACAAACTAAATATTGACTGCTAACGGGAACGGTACGCGGCGATCGGGGCGATACCCACTCCACCGGTTCCTTCGTTATCTCTATAGTGCTAAATAACCCCGCGTTCTCGATAGTGTAGGTATCCGAACCTGATCGGTAGTGTTCGCGCTTAATCCTGGCGGGAGAGGGAGAATACCGAATTTCTGAACGTCAAGAGCGGGGAAAAGGGGAAGGGGAAAGGGGAAAGGGGGAAGGGGGAAAGGCTTATCCATCTACCTTAGCCCGCGCGCGGAATTGAGAATTTTTCGTGTTTCGCGTGGATAAGGAGCCAGGAGGAAGAGTAAAGAATGTTGTCGATCGAATCCCGCCGATTTATCCCCTCGCGCCATTCGTACATAGAGGTTTTCTGCAATTTATAACGATAATCTTCTTTCTCCTGGCTCCTGACTCCTGATTCCTGACTCCTGACTCCCTAACCACACGAAAATTCGGATTTCTTTAGAGGGATCGATCGAGATCCGTGGATTTAACTACCCGCATTCCCGCGTCGGCGAAACGTCGGTAGGCGGCTTCCGCCGCTTCGGTAAAGTCGATCACTCCCGGAACGACGACCGGGGAACTACAGTCTTCGAGGAGAACGATTTTCTTGACAAATTCGGGTTCGTGTGCTGTGGACTGTTTCCATAAATCCTCGATCGACCAGGCGACGCAGTGACTTTTCGCCTGTCCCGCGATGATGATTTTGTCGAATGCTAGTAATTGCTGGAGGAATGGAAGGTTCTCGCGGGCGATCGCTTCCCCGCGCTCGTTTTCCAGCACTTCCGGGCGTAGAACCGAGTAATTTTCCGTGAGGGGATTACCGCCTTTGAGTTCAAAGAGCGGTTGACTCTGCCGGGCGATCGAGTGGAAAAAGATCGCTTCCTCGATCGAGGAGACGACCGCGTGACCGATTCCCCCGAGCATGGAATGGTAGGGCCAGACGGTTAGTAAATATTTCCCCGTTTTCTCCAGTTCGCGGGTGTAGTGTCGGGCGTAATCCTGTAGGGTTCGGTAATCTTGGATTCCTAACGCGTCCATTACCGCGGGATTGACGCGCCATTTTCCGGTTTCCACGTCCTCGGTAGTGATGAGCGTCATCGGGTTCGGGTGTTCCCCGTCCGCATCGATCCAGAAAATCGGGTGGAAGATCTGCATGGCGCCGTGGGTGTCCAGTGTCACCGCGATCCGGGTGACGCGATCGAGGTGGTGATAGATGAACTCGCAGATCCGGATCGTGTCCTCGATCGCTCCCGTCCCCGACCGACCGCCGACAAATAACTCGAAGTCGGGTAAACAGAAGGTATTCTGTGGATCGATGAGTAATAGGCAAATTTTCTCGCTATCCTCACTAGACGGGGTAATATTGTACTTTCTCGCGTGTTCCGTCGCCTCGATCGCTCGCTGTTGGTAGGGAACGCGCCAGACTTCCCGGGCTTTCCGGGGATCGAAAAACGGGGGGACGGGTAACATGGTGATCTCGTTATGGTTCATGTCACCATAATAGCCCGCGGTTCTGAAAATGTCATTCGTTGGAGGATCGGCGAATCCCTCGATCGCCAAGACTGGAAAATTTGATTTAAAAGGTTCCTTTCCCTGGTTTTCGGTGGGCTACACTTCGCTAACCCACCCGACGGTTTTTAACGGACTCCCGCGGGAACTTTCGCGGTTAGACGGGACATTAACTCGGCGGTTAAATCGTCTTTACTACGATGGGCTTCCCAAGTCCCGGTAACGAGGTTTTTAATCTGCCAATCCCCGGACATGGAATCTTCATCCTCGGCCACGATTCCGGTGTAGGCGACGGAATGGCCGATCCCGCCTAGATAGGTTTTGGTGAAAGAGATCCGCCGGCCGATGACTTCCCCGGCGAGAGTCGCCTCACCGAGATAACCGTCATCGAGAATATTGCCGCTGAGGGTATTTTCCCCCTGTACCAGAGTCATTTCAAATCGCGTCGGTTGACCTTCCTGCCAGTAGGTTCCTAACCAAGTCCCGCTCAGGTTACTCATGGTGTTCGCGTCCGTGACTGTTCGATCGCCATTATGACCGATCGAACGGGAGGACGATTCACCGACGGACGGACTCGATCGAATCGATCGCTACAAAAATTATTTTGTCTAGCACATTTTAATTAAATTCGAGTAAAATAAAGTATTTTTTGATATTTACGCGGTAAATATTGCGATAAATTAATTTTATATTACGGCTCGTGACAGTTTTTGACACCGATGTTACTTTTCATGCTAATCTAGCGTCTGTTTAAAGTTTCGGCTGTCTCGGGGTTACGGCAAAAAATCAGATCAAGGGCGCCGTAACAAGCCGGTGTGGAAGGGATTAAAAGCGTACACCACCTTAAAACGTGTTCGGCGAATACTTCGGCGAATACATTTTAAGCCCATATACAAGAGAGCCATTTTTTCCTACTTTCTTGTTTTGTGGAGTCAATTTAGATGATGCTATCTGCTACCGTAAAATCTTTCGCTTTAGCGGCTGGAACCGCTACCTTCGTTCTCGGAAGCCTTTCTTCCGCGCGAGCCTTCACCGTTTACACCGATCGGGCGGCGTGGCAAGCGGCCGTTGATGCGCTTAACGGTGTCACCACCACCGATACTTTCAGTACCGATATCGGTTCGGCACAATCGATCCTTTTAGATTCGGGGATTACTTCGACCAATTCCCCCGAGGTCACTCTTCCCAACGCCTTCAATAATAACTCCGTTTCCGGCGGCGTGTACCAGAATGCCGCGGGAGGCGCTACCGCGTCCGCCACGATCACTTGGGATTTTCCAAAATCCGTGTTCGCCTTCGGTGCCGATTTTATCAGCGCGAACTCTAATGGATTAACGTTATCGGGCAATTTCGACGGTCTGGGAATTCAAAACATTTTGGTCAATAACACTATCGGTGGCGCGAATGGATTTTTGGGTGTTATCGGTACCGCGAATTTCAGTTCGATCTTTTTTAGTAGTGGGAATGGTGTGGTCGATGGTTTTAGCATCCAAAACGCTTCTTTCTCGTCCACTCCCGAACCGGGGACGGTGATGGCGTTGGGAATTCTCGGTGGCGGTTTATTCTTAAGCCGTCGCGACAAACGCGGGTAATCTCGCGACACGGGGAGTCGGAAAATCGGACTCCCCCGATCGAGTTTAATCGGAGAGGGTGAGGATCTCTACCCCGGATTCCGTGACGGCGATGGTGTGCTCGAATTGCGCGGACAGTTTGCCGTCCTTGGTAATCGCCGTCCAGCCGTCTTTTAGGAGAATATGTTCCCACGTCCCCTCGTTGATCATCGGTTCGATGGTGAATACCATGCCGGGGCGAATTTTTTTGCCCTTGCCCCGCGTCCCGTAGTGGGGAACCTGCGGGCCGGTGTGGAAGACATTGCCGATACCGTGACCGACGAAATCCCTCACGACGGAAAAACCCTGCGCTTCGGCGTATTCCTGGATCGCGGCACCGATATCGCCGATTTTGCCCCCCGGCGTTACCGCGTCGATGCCTCTTTGTAGACATTCGCGCGTCACCTCGACTAATTTTTTGGCGATGGGGGAGGGGGTTCCCACGAAAAAGGTACGCGAGGTGTCGCCGTAGTAGCCGTCGAGAATCGGGGTCACGTCGATGTTAATAATATCGCCATCTTGGAGAACTCGATCGGGGCTGGGGATGCCGTGACAGATCACCTCGTTAATGCTGGTGCAGATGGATTTCGGAAAGCCGTGATAGCCTAGTGGCGCGCTTTTCGCTCCCTTCGCGCGCGTCCAGCGCTCGGCTTCATCGTTGAGTTCTAGGGTGGTGACTCCCGGTTTGACCATCGGCGCGAGGTGGTCGAGGAGTTGTGCCGCTAATCGTCCGGCGCGTCGCATTTTTTCGATTTCCCGCGAGGAAAGTAACGTGATCGTGTCGTTGCCCATGCCGTTTTTTTCGCTCTAAATCCGTTATTTACATTTCTTCATTCATTATCGTAGCAAATTACGGGGTTTCCGATTCCGGTTCGAGGGGGGTTCGGAAGGGTTCGATCGCTCTCTCCAGCGCGGTGAGAAAGGCCTGACAGTCTTCGAGTCGCTGGAAGGGTTCGAGGACGATCGTTCTGTCCCGGCCGATAATCAGGATGGCGAGTTCGGGCTTTTGAACGAGTAGAACGGCCTCGATCGTACCGGTTTTCAGGCGATCGATCCGCCGGTTGTCGATGGCGTATTTGACCTCGTATTTATCGATCGTGACGTGTTTGGCGCGACTTAACCGCCAGCCGCGATAGATCATCCATCCTAGGGCGAGAAATAGGGTGGCGAAACCGAGCGGGCTGTGACCGTAAAGTACGCCTTTAAAAATATCGGGAAAATAGATCGTGGTTTCTTCACCGCGGGAGTTATTCGCCGCGATGATCGCGTCGAGAACCTGACCGAGATTAGCCATGAAATTGGTCATCAAGATCGCGAATAGAAAAAAGCCGGAATCTTGCAGGATTTTTCCGAACAGCGATCGGTTGTTTTTCCATCGCCATCGCGTGATCAGATGAATTTTGTCTTTTTTTCGGATACTTCGTAGGGAGGAATCATCGATGAACGCGCTAATTCCTAGATCTTCCTCGCTATACTTTCCGTATCCCTGACTACTGGAAAAAAAGACGTTAGCGGCGAATAAATCTCCTAATTCACGGGCTTTCTGGAAAATTTTCCGCGCGTCGGCATCTTCGTGAACGATCAGATCGGAACCGTCCCAAAAGCGGAGTTCGATCTGCCATACTTTCCCGAATTTTTCCTGAAAGGCACCCCCGTAGACGATCTCTCGATCGATGGCGATTCCCGCTACCTGTCCGGCGATAAATTCGGATTTCAAGAGTTTTTTCGAGGAGGCTTTGCGAGACCAAGTAATTTTATCTTCGTCGTCTTTCAGGAGAGTTACGGGAGTGTAATATTTACCGGTGACGTATTTTTTTCGAGCGGTGTAGTAATCGATAAACCAGAGAATGAAGAATAGGGAGAGTAAGATAGGCAGATAGATTTTTATTCGATAGGTTAGTAAGGCAGAAATCCAGAAAGCCACGAATAAAACTAATGAGGCGAATTCATTTTTTACCTTGCGATTATGGATTAATTCATCCCAGATTAGTTTGAGTAAAAAGTTATACAGTGTTTTATAGGTTTTCTGGATCTGGACGAGGGGAAAGAGAAAACGCGCGTAGAGATTTAACGTCGGGTTGAGAATCTGGCCGGTAAAGATAGGCGTTTCGGACATGGGTTCGATCGAGGTCAACGGGGGCTATGTTACTACTGTACTCGATCGCTCTCGGGAACGCGACGGGGTTTCGCTCGATCGATGGGTGTCTTGGCCTGTTCGATCGTCGTATTATTACGGTGGTTTTCCGATACAGTCCCGCGAGCAGTTTATGTCCAGATTCGTCGCGGGGAATAAAAGTCGAATTTTCGATCGGCGCTCACGAAAACTAGCGATCGATTGATGGCTCGTGTAACGAGAAGACGATCGAAGGGATCGCGATGATTCTCGATCGAGGGTAAGTCTATATAGGTTCGGGTATCTTGAATCTCGATCGGGAGAATTTCGGCGTTAATATACCTGAGCCTCGTTAATAAATCCTCGAACGAACAATCGAGTTGTAGTTTTCCGATGTTGACCTTGATAGAAATCTCCCATAAACTGACAATACTAAAGTGTAATCCCGTCTTGGCATCGATAATCTGTCTCGCTCGATCGCTGAGACTTCGATCGCCTAAAACATACCATAGAAAAACATGAGTATCTAGAAGATAATTCATTCTACATATATTTCTCTAGTTCTTCCAATGGTTCATCAAAATCATCAGACATAATGATTTTTCCCGCTAGGCTACCATAACCATAACGCTTTTCATTTTGTTCTTCCACGGTTTCGAGTTTTGAGGGGGGCTGGGTTTTCGCGTACTTTTCGAGGAGGAATTCGATATAGTGAATCACTTCGGTTTGTAAGGACTCGGGTAGAGCTTCCAGTTTTTCCAAAAGCGTTGTTTTTATCATTATTTTCTCTCCCGTCACACTGTTATTCACTGACATTAATACTTCCGCTCGACCGGTTGGAAATCTTGAATCACCACGGGCATATAGGTAATATCGATCGCCGCGGGGGAATAGTAGGCGAGGGTGTGTTTTAGGAAATTTACGTCGTCGCGTTGGGGGAAATCCTCCCGCGAGTGCGCGCCGCGACTTTCCTGACGGTTTAGCGCGGAGGTGAGGATAATTTCTCCCACTACCATGAGGCTCTGTAACTCCAGTGCCTCGATGATTTCCGTGTTCCAACAACCGCCTTTATCGTCGAGATAGATCTGGCTGTATTTCTGTTTGAGTTCGCCGATGCGATCGATCCCCTCCCGCATCGTCGTCTCATTCCGGAAAACGCCACAATGATCGGTCATACAATCCTGGAATTCCTGACGCAATTTCGCGATCCGGAGCGTTCCTTCCTGCTTCACTAAATTCTCGATCTGTTCTTTAGCCTGATTCAAATATACAGACGCGTCGAGGTCGGGAAACTCGCGTTTTTCCACGTAACGGGCGATCGATCGACCCACCCGACGACCGTACACCACGCACTCCAATAACGAATTACTCCCCAACCGATTCGCGCCGTGAACCGACACGCAGGAACATTCCCCCGCCGCGAAAAATCCCTCGGTCAAACTTTCCGCGCTCGCTCTCACCCGACCGTCGGTATTAACCGGAATTCCCCCCATACAATAATGTACCGTCGGGCGCACCGGCATCGGTTCGTTTACCGCGTCGATCCCCACTAAACGATGCGCTTCTTCCCAACAGAAAGGAACGCGACTCATGATCTTTTCCCGTCCCATGTGTCGCAGATCGAGATACACGAAGGGGCCGCCGGCGCTCCCGTCGGGATGTACCCCGCGGCCGGCGCGAATTTCTAGAGTGATGGCGCGGGAAGTAATATCGCGGGGGGCGAGTTCCATGCGCGACGGGGCGTAATCTTCCATAAAACGCCGTCCCTCGCTGTTAATTAAATAAGCTCCCTCGCCGCGGACCGCCTCGGAAATCAACACGCCGACCGGATAGAGACCGGTGGGATGAAACTGTACGAATTCCATATCCTCTAGGGGAAGTCCCGCGAGCGCGGTCATCGCCAACCCGTCCCCGGTGGAGGCGTAATCGTTGGAGGTGGTGTTATAGACGCGGCCGTAACCGCCGGTCGCGAACATGACGGCTTTGGCCCGGAGGATGTCCAGTTGACCGGTGGCGATGTGGTAGATTACGACCCCTTTGGCGATGTTGTCCTCGTAAATCAGGCGAGGGACGTACCATTCATCGTACAGTTTGACCCCGTAGCGGCGGAGGTTGCTGACCAACTCGTGCAGGATGGCGTGACCGGTTTTATCGGCCGCGTAACAGGCGCGATTGTGGGTGTGACCGCCAAAAGCGCGCTGGGCGATGCGTCCGTCTTCGAGACGGGAGAATAATACGCCGATATGTTCGAGGTCGATGATTACGTCGGGCGCTTCGTTGGTCAGGATGGCGACGGCATCTTGATCGGCGAGGAAATCGGAACCTTTGACGGTATCGTAGGCGTGGGACTCGGGGGTATCGTCGGGATCGACATTCTGGAGGGCCGCGGCGATGCCACCCTGCGCGGCGACGGAGTGGGAACGGATGGGGTGGGTTTTGGCAACGACGGCGACATCGATCGAGGGGTTGAGGCGTTTGATTTCTAAAGCGGCGCGGCACCCGGCTAACCCACCGCCAACGATCACGACATCGTGTTCTCTCATGTTCGATTTCTCTAGGGCTTCTTTTTCTATAGTGCCGTCGCGGGGGGGTCGATCGCTTGTTTTGTAATCGAGACTTTAGATTTTCCGTTTCGATCGAGTCTCGGCTCGCTTACAAAACGTTAAATTCCAATAGAAAAATTCACTCATAAAACTTTAAATTCAAGCATAAAAATCGGAAATATAATTGCGAAGTCATAAAAGTAAGAGATTTAAATGTTTTTACGTTTTACTTCTCCCGCTCTAGCGTTATCGCTATGTTTTTCTCTAACCGCCCCTTCCCTCGCGATTAATTTGGTGACGAGTCGCGCCGCGTTGAGCGGGAACGATTCCCTGAATTGGTCGAGCGTGGGAACGTTTTTCCCTCCCAGTACGCTACCGCTTTCTTTCACCGCAACGTCCGCGGGAGGATTGGGAGTAACGGTGAGTATTCCGACCCCTCCGACTCTTCCTTCTCCCCCCCAGATCACGAATCCCTTGATTTTTCAAACCACCGCTTCGGGTATCGAGACCAATTTCGCGGAAGGGGATTTTATTTTATTCACGGGGTTAAAACCGGGGACTCCCCCACCGACACTGGGGAATCCGGGGCCGCTCTCGATCGCTTTCGACTCGCCGGTAAAGGGCGCGGGGGCCCAGATCGCGGCGGATGACGCGACCACTTCTTATACAGCCTATATAGAGGCTTTCGATGTTAACGGTAATTCGTTAGGGATTTTCGATATTTTCCCGGCTACTTCCTCCCTCGCACTCGATAATTCGGCGGTTTTTATCGGGGTGAGTAGTCCGAGCGCCGAGATTAGTCGAATCGCGTTTAGTAGTGATGTCGCGTTGCGGGCGATCGGCATCAATACGTTAAGCATCAATAATCCCGCGATCCCGGAACCCTCGGGAGCGATCGCCCTGATTCTCTTCGGTAGTGGACTGATCGCGGTGAAGCGGAAACGGTAGGGAATCGATCGGGGGAAGAATCGTCAGATTCGCGCGACCCAAGCCCCTCGATCGTCTCCTAGAATGGAGAGATAGCGTCGATCGCTCGCGACACTCGATATTCTGTGTGGAAAAAGTATGCAAACCGTTGAAACGCAAGCCAGTAACGTGATGGAAGCGCCGAAACACGGCTTACCCGTCACGATCATCACGGGATTTCTCGGCAGTGGCAAAACCACCCTACTCAATCATATTCTGACCAACCAGCAAGGACTGAAAACCGCCGTACTCGTCAACGAATTCGGGGAGATCGGTATCGACAACGAACTGATCGTCACCACCGATGACAATATGGTGGAACTCAACAACGGTTGTATCTGTTGCACCATCAACGAGGATCTAATCCAAGCGGTCTATAAAGTCCTCGAACGTTCGGAAAAAATCGATTATCTGGTGGTGGAGACGACCGGACTCGCCGACCCCCTGCCGGTCGCGCTGACCTTTTTGGGGACGGAATTACGGGAGATGACGCGTCTCGATTCGATCGTCACGATGGTCGATTGCGCGAATTTCAGCCTCGATTTATTCAACTCCCAAGCGGCTTTAAGCCAGATCACCTACGGCGATATTATCGTTCTCAATAAAACCGATCTCGTCGATGAGGCGGACGTGGACGCGCTAGAAGTGAGAATCCGCGATCTCAAACAATCCGCGCGAATTCTGCGTACCTCGAAATCGCAAGTTCCCCTACCCCTGATCCTTAGCGTCGGTCTTTTCGAGTCCGATAAATATTTCGATACACACGAGGATCATCACGATCACGACCACCATCACCATCACGATCATCACGATCATTCCAATTGCGACCACGATCACGGTCATTGCGAACACGATCACGATCACGGACACCATCACCACGATCACTCGGATCACTTAGATGTGGATGGTTTTACCTCGGTTTCTTTCGCGAGCGATAAACCTTTTTCGATCCGCAAGTTTCAATACTTTCTCGATAATCAATTACCGGAAAATGTCTTCCGCGCGAAAGGGATTCTCTGGTTCGATGAGAGTCCGAAACGCCACATTTTCCACCTCAGCGGCAAACGGTTCACGCTAGAAGATGACGAGTGGAAAGGGGAACGGAAAAATCAGTTAGTTTTGATCGGTCAAAATCTCGATCACGAAACGCTGAAAGAACAGATTAATAACTGTCTCTGTATGGCCTCGGATAATCGGGGTAAGGGATTCGGGAAGTAAATCCCCCTAAATCCCCCTTTTTTAAGGGGGACTTTTTCCCTCTAAATTCCTCTTAAAAAGAGAGATTTGATCCCCTCCTGCCTCCTGTCTCCTGCCTTCCCGTCACTCGACGACGATGCGCCACTCGTGTAGTTCGTACTCGACACAGCCATTCTCGATCAGGGGGTCGCGGGAAACGATCGATCTAGCTTCTTCTAGGGAGTCCGCTTTAAAGATCAACATCCCTCCCCCTCTCTCGGCCCAATAACCGGTTTTGGCCTCGTGGCCTCTCTCGATGAGGTCGCGGACGAAGGCTTTATGAGCGCTCACATGAAGATCGAAGACCGATTTCTCGACGATCCCTCTCTCTATCTTGACGAACCACGGCATAATTTCTAGCGATCGATCTAGACGGCCAACGCTATAATTATAAGGGTTTTCGGTTAGCTCTCACGCGTTTTTTCCCGCTATGAATCCGAACGATCGCTCTTTATTTTTTATCGCCCTTTTGCCTCCCGTAGAGGTACAGGAAGTCGCCACGAAAATCAAGAGAGAATTTGCAGAAATTTACAATAGTCGCGCCGCGTTGAAATCGCCTCCCCACGTCACGTTACAAGCGCCTTTTAAATGGGAGCGGGAACGATTACCGGATCTCGATCGATGTTTGCGGGAGTTCGCGAGCGATCGAGATCCGGTGCCGATGGTTTTAGAGAATTTTAACGTGTTTAAGCCGAGAGTTATCTATATAGATGTTCAGAAAACCGAGGAACTGTTAATCGTTCAACGGCAGTTAATGACATCTCTAGAAACGGAATTAAATATTCTCGATCCCGTAGCGAAAAGCCGACCTTTTCACCCTCATTTAACCGTCGGTTTTCGGGATTTAACGAGAGCGAATTTTCAGAAAGCCTGGACGGAATTTAAAGAGAGGAAGTTATACTATCGATTTTCGGTCGATCGAATTACCTTACTTCTCCATAACGGCCAACGCTGGGAAATCCATCAAGAATATAATTTAGAAGGTTCCTAAATGAATATATTAATTATCGGTTACGGGAATACTTTACGGAATGATGATGGGGTGGGGGTAAGAGTTGCCGAAATTATCGAGGGAAAAAATTACCCGGACACGCGAGTGATTACCGCGCATCAATTAACCCCGGAACTCTCGGAAGATATCGCGGGTTGCGATCTGGTGATTTTTGTCGATGCCGTTTTCAGCGATCGGCCCGAAATTCAAATCGAAAACCTAGAAAGTAGTGGGGATTGGAAAAATCTCGGCCACGCGGAAAATCCGAGATCTTTGCTGGCATTCACCCGATCGATCTATCAGAAAACACCGATCGCTCGCGGGGTTTATATTCCCGCGGTTAACTGCGATTTCGGGGAAGAATTGTCGGAAGTTACGAGTAAGGGAATGGAAGGAGCGATCAAGGCGATCGGGGAAATTATCCATTCCTACTTACCTGGTTAATCCCGAAGGTCGGGGTTTGATAATCGCTCGGTAAATAATTTTCGGGCATGGTCGAATGGTTGCCGTCTCGAAGGGCTAAGTAATTGGGAGACATAATCTCGATTCCCGTCTCGTTACATTTATCCTGTATATTCTGGTGTAATTCCGAGTGAATTAACGGCATCAAATTCGGTCGATCGGTATAGGCATTTACCTGATAAGCGACCGCGAAATCATTGAGACTCGATTGCAGAACAAAAGGAGCGGGATCGGGGAGGATGTGTTCTGTCGCTAGTGCCGCGTCGATTAAAACCGCGTGAACTTTTCGCCACGGGAGATCGTAGCCTAATGTCACCGTGGTTTGGAGAATTAAGGGCCGATCGAACTCCCTCTGCGATACGCTAAAATTCACCACGTTAGTATTTAAAAGAGCCGAATTCGGAATCGTGACGACGCGGTTCGCGGGGGTACGGATTCGGGTAACTAATAACGTTTTCTCGATCACGTCTCCCGTCACATCCCCGATCGAGATAATATCCCTCAGTTGAAAAGCGCGGGTATAGATGAGAATAACCCCCCCGACGATATTAGCGATCGCGGAAGTGGAACCCAGGGAGAATAAAATCCCGAGAAAAACCGATACCCCTTGAAACGCGGGAGAATTAAACCCCGGCAGATAGGGAAACGCGATCACCACGGCCAACGCGACGATCAGAAATTTTAAAATATTATAGGTCGGTCGCGCCCAGTCGGGATAAAACCCCTGAATTTGAAGATTTCTCCGCTCGATCGCCATGAAAAACGGTCGAATCGTTCTCAGCAAATAATAGGTAATCGTCGCGATGATGACCACCACGAAAAGATTGGGAAGATAGATCGCGATCTGTTTGGCGACTAGATCGACTGTATCGAGGAAATAAGTTAGAAACTTATCGCCGAATTGTCTCGTCCAGGGAAATAATCGAAGAACGAAAGTCAAGTAGAAATAGACTAAGGTTAAAATTACCAAAAGGCGAAGGAATTTTAGAACCCGTAGGAAAATATTCCCGATTCTCTCCGGCGAAAAGATTTCAAAATTCTGAATTCGCCATCCTGGAACCAGCGCGATGATCAACCGTCGGAGCGCGGGAAAAATTCGACCCGATAGGAAGGAAATCGCCGCGATCGAGAAAAACAAAAACACCGTGGCGATCGCTGTATAGATCACGTCCCGCAATAGATTATCGGGTTGTCGATCGCTACGGTAACGCTCGATCGCCGTTTTAACTTCCCCTAGCGCGAGTTTCGCGAGTTCGGTCTGACTTCCCCGATAGAGTTTCGCGTCTTGGGGGGTAACACTCAGGATCACTTTATCCCCTAAAACGATCGAGGGAGAATTATCCTCCGGATCGACCCGAATCCTTAAATTTTCTAAAGAAAGACTTTCATCTCCAGCGATTTTCTCGATCCGGTTCTCGATCGCCCGCGCTCTCTCCTCCGGGGTAAAAGAACCGATGCCGTGACGCACGAGAAAAAGAACGCGACCGTCTAAGGTTACGGGAAAACCTTCTCCTAAAGTTTCTAAAGTAGCCGGTTGTACCGAGCCAGGATTCGGGGTTTGTCCCCGAGCGTTTCCCGTTACAGAAAGGCCGAGGATAAGTAGGAAAGCGAGACAAAAACAGACGAGAACGTCGCGAAATCTTTTCATAGCCTACGGAAAAACGAGGTGGCGATCGATGGTAATCCCCCGTTTCTCCATTGTCGCGTTAAATAGTTCCGTCGGTAGTATCTGTTCTACCGGATAGATGCCGGGTCGATCGAGCTTTCCCGCGAGTAATAATTCCGCCACGCTTCCCGTCCCGCACCCCGCGGAAAAAGCCGTATTCTCGTGTACCATCGTCGCGGTGTATAGCGCTTTTCGATTCTCCTTCTCCCCCTCGATCTCCGCTCGCATGGCGACCCCGATCCCCGTGAATTTATCCGTCACTTCCGTCATCGCGTAACTCACTTTCGAGAAAAATTCGATCCCTCTCGGACTCGTCACCCAGGACTCGGGGAAAATATGCGCCGTGATCCAGGTGAGATGGTTATAAAAATCCGGTAGGGAACCGAATTTCGTGATCACGTTTTTCACCGGAAAAGATTCGGCGAAAGTAAAGGTTTCTGGCATATCGAACCAATAAACCCCGGTTTTCCCCACGGGGGGCGGAAAATCGATCGCCTCTCGCGCCGTATAGGGTTTCACCGTCTGCCACCGACCATCGATCCACGCGTCGAACGGTTTCCGCAATCCTAAAAAAGTCGTTCGCATCACCGTCAATCCCGCGCCACCAGATCCCGCGACCCCGTAATACAAACGGATCGTCTCGGCGGAATCGAGTTTTTCCACTCCCTCGCGGACGATACTGTTAGAAATGCCCGGAAAGATGCCCGTGTTTAAAACTGCCGTGATGCCCGCGTTTTCCGCATCCGATCGATAGGGAATCACTTTCTGATAGAACGATCGATGATCGCTCACGTCGATATAATTTACCCTCTCCTCGATACAGGTTTGTAACACCCGTCCGTCGCGGTAGTGAAAGGGGCCGGCGCAATGAATGACGAGATCGCTGTTTTGAATCGCCTCTCTCAGTCTCTCTCGTTCCTCTAGATCCAGGCGAACGAAACGCTCTCTAGCGTCTAAATTATCGGGTGATAAACCGCGTCCGGTAACGATCACGTTCGCGTCCGCGTGTTCGATCAGATCGCGCGCCACACTCCGACCGATACGACCCGTACCACCCAAAATTAAAACTGTTCGCGTCATGGAAATCCCTTTGTTCAGCTTGAGGGGAGCGTGAACGAGGTCATCGATCGCTCGGAAGCGAGAAAAGTCTACCGCGCGCGCTCACTTGTTCGATCGTACCGGAAATTACAGAAAGACCCTGACCCGATCGATAGAGAGCGGGGGGCGGCAACTCGAAACCCCTTCGAGAAACGACGGAATTCCCCTCTCGATCGAGCGGTTCGGCTCCGGAATTCGCGTTACCATTGGGACAAGTAGCCTAGAATACACGAGACCCTTATGGAGCCAGATTCCTTACCCACGGAGCTTATTCTGACCCACCCGCGCCGGAGTTTAGGCGAGATCCGGCTGGATTGGACACCGCAACCGGGAAACTATCTCGCCGTGAAAGGGGAAACCTACGCGGTTTTAGAGCGCCACCACCACTATCAGTACCGCATCGGTGGCTATTGTTTACAGAAAATTTCCCTATACGTGCAAACCGCGCGGCCCCCGGTCGAAACCAGCTTTATCGACGGACGTACCGTGATCGGGGATGCGTCCTGTCGGTTTAACGCCCATTCCGAACTGATCCGTTGCGCGATCAACCCGGAAGGCCCCTGCGAGGGCTGTCGATCGTATGAACTAGCCTAAAATCTCGCCGACGCTTAACCGCGAACCGTTGACGAAATCGCGACCGGAGCGCGGGGGTTTCCCCGATAGTTGCACCTCGCGCAGAAGCAAACATCCCTCCCCGGTCTGAATTACGGGGCCGAAATTTTTCAGGAGGGCGATCGTTTCGCCGGGTTGACCGGACACGGCGGGAAGTTCGATCGAGCGGTATTCCTCGGGAAGATTCGATCGAGTGGTTTCACCGAGCGGAACCGTGGCTATCACCTTCAACGACTCCCCGCGAAAAGTGGTGAAGACATCCGGGTAAAATCCCCTGACTTGATTGTGAATGGCGATCGCCGGGGATGACCAGTTAATCAGATAGTCGGATTTTTGCAGTAACGGCGCGTAGGTTGCCGAATCGTTATCTTGTGCGATCGGGGTAATTTCCCCTTTATCGAGCTTTTGAATCGTTTCTAGGAGTAGATCCGCGCCCTGACGCGCGAGGGTTTCCGCTAGTTGACCCGCGTTGTCTAGAATAGCGATCGAGGTAGAGGATTTCAGCAACATCGGCCCGGTATCCATCCCCGCGTCCATCTGTATCGTCGTGATTCCCGTTTCCGTTTCCCCGTGGTAGAGAGACCATTGAATCGGGGCCGCGCCGCGGTATTTCGGCAATAATGACCCGTGAACGTTCACGCAACCGAGTCGGGGCATGGCGAGAATTTCCGGCGAGAGGATCTGTCCGTAGGCGATCACCACGAAGACATCCGCGCGGGAGTTCCGTAAAAAATCGAGCGCTTCGGCGTTTTTCTTGACGCTTTTCGGTTGGATTACGGGAATTTGATGTTCTAGGGCGATTTTTTTAACCGGCGAGGGGATTAATTGATTACCCCGTCCCCGGCGCTTGTCCGGTTGCGTGACGACCCCGATCACCTCGATCGAGGGAGTTTCCCGCAATTTTTGCAGGGTGGGGACGGCAAAGGTCGGGGTTCCGAAGAAAATGATACGCATGGTGGGGGATGGGAGGATGGGGAGATAGGGGAGGTGAGGGAGATGGGGGAGGTGAGGGAGATGGAGAGATGGGGAGGTCAGGGAGATGGGGAGATGGAATTACAGTAACGTCAGTTCGGGATAAGTCAGAATCGAGATCCTCTGATTCGGGTCATCGCGAAATATTTTTACCTTGCGGTGAGGTGGATAATAGCCTTGTGCAGGGGGTCCGGGGGAGGCACCCCTCCACCGGTGGGGGGGTCGGGGGGCTAGTCCCCCGAATAAAACTCGGCTTCTCACCGAAAAATCGTCAAATTCTTAACCCGAACTGACGTTACAGTATTATCGCCATTATCGCCTCCTGACTCCTGACTCCTGACTCCTCTCTATCCCGATCGTCCATAATGATTATGAATTCTGTCAAGCGATCGAGGTTGTCTATGGTTGTTCTTCCCTTTTTGCCCTCTCCGGTCGCGGACGCTTGGCGACGTTTTTATCGGGATCGAATGGCGGTAATCGGGGCGATCGTTCTGGGGGTTATCGTGATCGGTGTGGTATTCGGTCCCGTTGTGTACCGGGTGCCGATCGATCGTATCGATTTCGCGCGAACGACCGAACCACCTTCCCTAGCCCATCCTTTCGGTACGAACGATCTCGGCCAAGATCAACTGGCGCGGGTTTTAAGCGGGGGACGGGTTTCGCTCGCGGTGGGAATCGCGGCCATGGCCGTGGCGATCGTGCTGGGAACATCGATCGGGGCGATAGCGGGGTTTTACGGGGGAGCGATCGACAGTATTTTAATGCGATTGACCGATTTATTTCTCTCTTTGCCTCAATTACCGCTTTTATTGTTGATCGTGTATCTATTCCGCGATAGTATCAAATCGATCGCCGGGCCGGAAACGGGAATTTTTATCCTCGTCGTCCTCGTCATCGGTGGTTTAAATTGGATGTCGGTAGCCCGATTGGTACGGGGAAATTTTCTCAAACTGCGGGAGATGGAATTCGTTACCGCGGCGCGATCCCTCGGCGCATCTCCCTTTCGGCTGATTCGCGTACATCTTTTGCCCAACGTTTTTGGCTTAATTATCGTGGCGGCCACGCTCGCGGTCGGTAACGCGATCATCACCGAATCCACGTTAAGTTTTCTCGGTTTGGGATTCCCTCCCGATGTGCCGACCTGGGGACAGATGTTATTTAAAGCGAAGGATTATTTAACCACCGCGCCTCACATGGCGATTTTTCCCGGACTGGCGATTTTTTTGACGGTTTTGAGTATTAATTTCGTCGGTGATGGTTTGCGGGACGTGTTCGATCGATCGAGTTCCGGATAATCGGGCGGCGATCGGGTTTCGGCTAGATCTAGAATTAAATTACACGCGGACGGGAGAAGAAAACATAGGGAATCGAGAATTCGATTTCTTGGGTTAGTTTCGAGCTTTTAACTCTCAACGATCGTTTATGCTAAAAAGTATCGAATTGGGTAATGGCGAAACCTACGGGTATCGGGAAGCGGGAGAGGGCGATCGAACGCTGATCCTGATTCACGGGAATATGACTTCCTCGAAACATTGGGATGTCGCGATCGATCGATTACGGGATAAATTTCATATCTATGCGGTAGATTTACGGGGTTTCGGCGCTTCTAGCTATCATCGCGAGATTAATTCACTAAAGGATTTCTCGGAAGATATAAAATTATTTATCGAGCGATTAGGCTTGAATAAATTCTCTCTAGCGGGTTGGTCAACGGGTGGGGGCGTGGCGATGCAATTCGCCGCGGATTACCCATCGTTCGTGGAGAAATTAATTCTCGTCGCGTCGGTGGGAATTCAGGGATACGCGCTCCCGAAACGGAATGGAATGGGACGGATTATCGCGGGAGAGTTTCTAACCACGAAAGAAGAAATCGCCAACGATCCCGCGATCGCTCCCGGATTGATAGCTTTAGGAAATCGGGATAAAGTATTTTATCGAAATCTCTGGGATAGTCTGATCTACACGAAATATAAACCCGCTCCCGAACAGTACGCCGAATATATCGAAGACTCGTTAACCCAAAGAAATTTGGTCGATGTTTTTTACGCGCTCACCCATTTTAATATCTCCCCGGAGTTTAACGGCATCGACAGCGGAAGCGGGGACGTGACGAGAATTCAAGCGCCGACACTAATTTTACAGGGCGATCGAGATCTAGTGATCCCTAGAATCTCGGCGGAAGAAATCGCTAGAGATCTTCCGAATTCAGAATTATTTATCGTACCCGATTGCGGTCATTCACCGCTCATCGACAGTCTAGATATTTTGGTCGATAAAATTATCGAATTTCTCGACTAACGCGGGAGTTTTTCAGATGGACACGGCAAAACTAATCGAAACGCTCACGAATCCCGACTTTTATCCCCATCCGGTTACAAGTCCCGTGAAGGTAATTCAAACCCACGCGTCGATCGTCTTTCTAACGGGAGATCTCGCCTACAAAATCAAAAAGCCGGTCGATTATCATTTTCTCGATTTCTCCACTCTAGAGAAACGGAAAGAATGTATCGATCGAGAACTCTCTCTCAATCAATCCACCGCGCCGGATATCTATCGGGAAGTGTTACCGATTACCGAATCCGCGGGAAAAGTAACTTTGAACGGGGACGGGGAAATTATCGAGTACGTTCTGAAAATGAATCAGTTCCCTCAAGAATGTCTCTTAAGCCAGAGGTTCGATCGAGGGGAATTAACCGAAGCTGAAATCGAGTCTCTAGGCAAAAAGATCGCCCGCTTCCATCAACGGGCTAGAACCGACGAATATATTACCCGATTCGGGGAACTGGAAACCATCGAACAAGCTTTCGAGGAAAATTACCGACAGACCGAAAAATATATCGATACTGTCCAGATACGGCAACAGTTCGAGGAAACGAAAACCTTTACCGATAACTTCTTTCTCGATCGCGGGGACTGGCTACGGGAAAGACAGGAACAAGGCAAGATCCGCGAGTGTCACGGAGATCTACATTTAAATAATATGTGCCTATGGCGCGGGGAGATTCAACTGTTCGATCGCGTCGAGTTTAACGAGTCCTTTCGCTTTGTCGATACGATGTACGATGTCGCGTTTACCGCGATGGATCTAACCGCTAGAGGACGGCCGGACTTCGCCAATCTTTTCCTGAATACCTATCTCGAACGCGTCGGAGATTGGGAGGGTTTGAAAGTTCTGTCCCTGTACCTGTCCCGCCAGTCATACGTTAGGGCCAAAGTCAATAGCTTTTTGTTAGACGGGGACACTTTTTCGGAAACGATCCGCGAGACGGCGCGACAGTATTATCATCTAGCGTGGGAATACACGCGGCCGCGTTCCGGGCGGTTAATCGTCCTTTCCGGACTATCCGGTTCCGGAAAAAGTACCGTAGCTAGGGAGATCGCTAAAAAGCTCGACGGGATTCGGATTCGCTCCGATGCGGTTCGCAAACATCTCGCGGGAATCGACCTCGACGACAGAGGATCGATCGAACTCTATACCCCGGAAATGAGCGCGAGAACCTTCGATCGCCTGGCGGAACTGGCGAGAATCTTACTTCCTCTCGGCTATACGGTCATTCTCGATGCCAAATACGATAGAGCTATCTGGCGCGAACCGTTACGCGCTCTCGCGGGTTCGATCGGCGTTCCCTTTCACATCGTCCACTGTCACGCGCCCTTATCGGTTCTGCTCGATCGGATCGAAAAACGAATCGGGGACATCTCCGACGCGACAACCGAGGTATTATTAGCGCAAATCGAGAAAACCGAGCCGTTTACCGACTCCGAACAGCCTTACCTGATTTCTGTAGATACCACTCGATCGAACTGGAGCGAGGGGATACAGTTTTGAGGGAGATGAGGGGGGTAAGGGAGGTGAGGGAGGTGAGGGAGGTGAGGGAGAAAATAGCGATTACTTTTTCTACATTCATGATCTCTATTACTTTCCCATCTCCTCCATCTCCCCCATCTCCTGGCTCCTGACTCCTGACTCCTGACTCCTTCAATTCCGCGAGAGGGCCGGTTTCGCTCAGGGCGCGAAAGCCTTAAAATTTTCTGTAGTCGATCGAACCCAACATAGAGGAAAGCGAATGCCAGATATTGTCGATATCGCGGTGAGTGCCGATAACTTTAAAACCCTCGTTACCGCCGTCCAGGCCGCGAATCTCGTGGACGCGCTCAAAAGTCCCGGCCCTTTCACCGTTTTCGCCCCCACCGATGAAGCCTTCGCCAAACTCCCCCCCGGTACCATTACCACACTGGTACAGAATATACCCCAATTAACCCGAATCCTCACCTTTCACGTCGTTTCGGGGAAATATATGAAAGAAGATCTCGCCAAGCTGGGAGTTGTTACCTCTCTCGAAGGCTCTCCCATCCCGATCGATTGTAGCGACGGATTCGAGGTGAAAAACGCCACCGTCGTCGCGGGCGATATCGAGGCGGACAACGGCGTGATCCACGTTATCGATACCGTTATCCTGATGGGTTAACTTTCGGCGCGTTTTTCCCGGCCGATCGCCCGCGCCGGGCGATAACGAGATATTATTGATCCGCGAACCCTAGCGAATATTTCCCGTGTCTTCCGTTCACCCCCGACGGCAACCGTTACCCGGCCTCTCGCTTCCCGAACTTTCCCCCGCGCTCGTTCGGGAAATCCTCTCCTGGCTCGCCACGAAAAAGACCCGTCAGTTACTCGCGCGATCGAGTGCCTGTACGGGTGTCATCCTCCTTTGGACGTGGAATTGGCGGCTGGTTCTCGCGACCGGGGCCGGAGTCGGCCTGATGCTCGGGGTGTACCACCTTCAGGAAAAAGACTGGCGCGCGCTATCGCGCTCGGTGCGCGGGTTGTTATCGGGAACGCGTTTAAAATTGGCGATCGCCGTCGGTAGCGGCTCCTTCGGCGCGCTGGGAACCTACCTCGCCGCCACGATCTGGACCCACGCGGAAAATCGCTGGCTGGCGATCGGCTCGATCGCCCAGGGACTCGGTACACTGGGGACGCTGATCCTGTTAGGCGGACATTTTCTCGCCGGCAACGAGCGCCAGGAGGAAGAGAAAATCGAACGCTGGTTGAAAAATCTAACCGCTCCCGATCCGCTCGATCGATTGATCGCGATCCGTTCCCTGAGCGCGCTCGACCTATCCTCTGCCCGTCGCGAACAGATTTTAGAATTTTTCCGCTACCTCCTCGCGCGCGAGAGCGACCCGGAGGTGCGATCGGCCCTGCTCGATAACTTTCAACAAGCGGAGCAGGTAGTAGCCCCGCGACCGCTCCAAATGCCCCTACAAATCCCCTCGATCGTCAAGCGGGTTTAGAAGATTCCCGACGCGCCCGATCGAGATTCTTAAATTTTTCTCGCGAATCCGTCGATCGTTGCTAAGTTTAATACTATAGGGCTGTCCTAGTGACTAAAACAAACGTACCCGGAGAAAGGTTCCGGGAAAGTTTCGATCGGTGGTGGGGAGTCCCTACACGAATCGCGGGAAATTCATTACAATGGCGAATGATTTTGACAGGAGCTAGGGGGCGGACGACCGGGAGATCCGATCGGGCCGGTAGGACGATCTCAAAGACTCTCGCGACGGGCATTTTCCCGGCGACCGGTTCAAAATCGAAAAAAATCGATATGCTAGGGGCATCTATCGTTCTATTTCGTTCACTGTCATTCGAGTGCGAAAGGAGTTATCTGTTATGAATCGATCCGGACAAAATCGCGTCTCGTATCGCCGAAAACGCATCGACACTAGAAAATTGAATCAAAAATCTTCTCCCATTTGTTGTAATTAAAGCTACAATCGGAAAAGTCTTCCCCCGTCTCGGCTTCGAGACGAGAATCCGTTCAGTATCTTATCGATATAGTTTCTATCTTCTAGTTTTGCACAGAAGGAGCAAGAGGAAAACGGCATGACGCAGGCCAACGACGTACTATCCCTTACCGAGCCTCAATTGGATCAGTTGGATTTAATCGACCTAGACGAAGACTTCGACGAGGACGACCTCGAAATAGAGCTAGAAGAAGCGAGCGATGGCGGGGATGGTAAGAAAACCCGCCGTCTCGCCAGCGCCCGTCGCCGCGATGCCGGACGAAAAAAACCCTACACCGAAGATTCGATCCGGATTTACCTGCAAGAGATCGGGCGTATCCGTCTTTTGAGAGCGGAAGAAGAGATCGAACTCGCCCGGAAAATCGCCGATTTGCTCAAGCTAGAAAGGATACGCGAGGAATTCCGGACTTTCGTGGACGCGGAATGGGCGAAACAAGTTTTCCTATTCGAGAGAATCGAGGCGATTCTGAGCGAGAAGACGGACAAAGAGCCGAAATTATCGGAAATTAAATCTAATCTAGGGAAAGCGGACGTTACCGCCCCCATACTGCAAGAGTGGCAGGGGAAAACTCACGAATACCTGTCCGCTTTCAAGCGACGCTTGTATCACGGGCGCCGGGCTAAGGAAAAGATGGTACAGTCGAACCTGCGTCTCGTGGTCTCGATCGCCAAAAAATACATGAACCGCGGTCTTTCTTTTCAGGATCTCATTCAAGAGGGATCTCTCGGCCTGATCCGCGCGGCGGAGAAATTCGATCACGAGAAAGGCTATAAATTCTCCACCTACGCGACCTGGTGGATACGTCAGGCGATCACGAGAGCGATCGCCGATCAATCCCGCACGATCCGCCTTCCCGTCCATCTCTACGAGACGATCTCCCGGATCAAGAAAACCACGAAACTGCTCTCCCAGGAAATGCGCCGCAAACCGACGGAGGAAGAGATCGCGACCAAGATGGAGATGACCATCGAGAAACTGCGATTTATCGCGAAATCGGCGCAATTACCCATCTCTCTGGAAACGCCGATCGGGAAAGAAGAGGATTCCCGTTTAGGAGACTTCATCGAGGCGGACGGTGAAACGCCCGAAGATGAGGTCTCTAAAAATTTATTACGCGAGGATCTCGAAAACGTACTCGATACCCTCAGCCCCCGCGAGCGCGATGTCCTGCGTTTGCGCTACGGTTTAGACGATGGACGGATGAAGACGCTCGAAGAAATCGGTCAGATCTTCAACGTCACCCGCGAGCGTATCCGTCAGATCGAGGCGAAAGCGCTCCGTAAACTTCGCCACCCCAATCGCAACAGTATTCTGAAAGAGTACATCCGTTAATCCTCTCTTCAACGATTAGAAAAACCGGGCCCGATACAAGCCCGGTTTCGTTTTTATCGGTTTTCCACTCGATCGATCCGTTTTTACTTCTCCTTTCTCCTCCTGACTCCCGCCTCCTGTCCCCACAAGAGATTTTTGATTTGCGCGGGAGGTCTAATCGCCGGTCGGGACAGAAGCCGTAGGGGTGGTTTTCCAAGCCCGTCCGAACTCTACCGGCACCGTTACTAGCCATTATTTATTTCTAGCTTCCGGTTCCCGATCGCCGAATTCCGTTGTATGACCGCGGGGCGCTAGTTCCGGATGGGCCTTCCATACCATCTGTCGTAGTTTCGGCAATTGACGGGCGTAGAGAGTCGCGATCGCCACGCAGACGATCCCGTTAACGGTGACGGTCGCGGGCGCGCCGATGAAGCTAACCAAAGTCCCCTGAAACAGGTTTCCCAGCGAGATCGTGCCGAGAAACGACATGATATAAATACTCATCACCCGCCCGCGCATTTCGTCGGGGACGAGGGTTTGAATGATGGTGTTCGCCGAGGCCGATTGCAATAGCGAGCCGAAGCCGAGCGCCGCGAGCAGAAATACCGAAAGGGGGAGCGATCGACTGAGCGCGAAAGCGATCGCGCCCACCCCGTAGACGATCGGGGCGATCGCCGCCAGCCGTCCCAATCCCTGAATCCCTTTCCGTAAACTGAGCCAGAGGGCGGCGATCAGCGAACCCACGCCCGACGCGGCCATCATTAACCCCAGAGTACCGGCGTTCCCGCGCAGGATCTCGCTCGCGAAAATCGGCAGGATAACGACGAAATTAACGCCGAGAAAGCTGACGACCGCGACCATGATCAGGAGCGATCGCACGGGGGCGAATCCGAAAGCGTAGTCGAATCCCTCCCGTAAATGGCGCGCGATGGTGGGTAGACTCAACGGCGATCGGGGGGTGGTTCGCTCCCTCGGTGGAAGGCGCATCGCCAGCAACGCGAGCAGAACCGCGAAATAACTGATCCCGTCGAGTAGAAAACAATATCCCGCCCCCACGCTCGCGAGCAGTACCCCGCCGATCGCCGGGCCGAGCAGTCGCGCGCCGTTAAACATCGAGGAATTGAGGGCGATCGCGTTGGTCAGATTCTCCGGTCTGCCGACGATCTCCGGTACGAAAGCCTGTCGGGTCGGGGAATCGATCGCGTTGACGATGCCTTGCAATAAACTTAACGCGATGATAGGCGCGATGTGAATCGTCCCCGTGAGGGTCAGGATCGCCAGCGCGAACGATTGGAGCAGGGAGAGAAACTGGGTCACGAGCAGGGTACGCCGACGGTTCCAGCGATCGCTCAAGACACCGCCGAAGGGAACGAGGACGAGATTGGGAAACTGACTGGCGAAACCCACCGTACCTAACAGCACGGGCGATCGGGTCAGGTGATAGACCAACCAGACGATCGCCACCATCGTGATCCAGTTACCGACGAGCGAAAGCCCCTGACCGAGAAAAAACAATCGGTAGTTTCTCGACTCGAAAGCGGGAAAGGAGAGTTTGTGGCGGAGGGCGTTCAAGGAGTTCTTACACGAATAAAATTCTATCGGTGTTTCTCGCTAAAAGTAGCTCGATCTTAGTCGCTAAAAACAGAAAAAGGAATAATTGACCGGCAAAAAATACGAAATACCTTTTTCCTCCTCCTGACTCGGTGAACGCTGACTCCTGAATTCTTCTTCAAAGCATCCGCGCGCCACCGCTAACGGGCAGGTACGTCCCGGTAATATATTTCGCCTCGTCGGAAGCGAGTAATCGGATCGCCCCGGCGATATCCTCCGGCAGTCCGTTCCGTCGCGGGGGGATCGCTCCGGCCGACGCGTCTTTATACTCTCGCGGTAAGCGGGCCGTGGCATCGGTTAGGGTTAACCCCGGCGCGTTAAGGACTAGGGTATCGATCGCCCCGAAGGTATCGGTCACTTGCCGTACCATTTCCCCGACCTGTCGCGGGTCGCGCGCGTCGGCCCGGACGGCGACCGCCCCCGTCCACGATCGACCGCACCACCTCCCCGGCCGCCTCCTCGCTGGCGTGATAGTTCACACCGACCGCGGCCCCGTGTTGTCCGAGGAGTTTAGCGGTGGCCGCGCCGATGCCGCGACTCGCGCCGGCGATCGGAACGACGCGATCGCGTGGGAATCGGGGCGCGTCCGAGGTTGGTCGGGATTCGGTCGCGCGCATCGTTTTCTCCTCGCCACGATGGATGAGAACGGTTTTCGGTTATCGGGCAACTAACATTCGATCGAGCGAGCGCGGCATGAGAACGGTATCGATCGCGTGGATGATACCGTTTTCGGCTTGTATGTCCGCCGCGATCACGTTGGCGTTATTGATTCGGACACCGTTCGCGGTATCCGCGTCGAGGGTCGAACCCTCCACGGTCGTCAGGGAATTCGAGCCGGAGATACGATCGGACGGGACGCGCTCGGCGATGATGTGATAGGTTAAAAGCTCGGTTAATTCGGGAGGATTATCGAGCAGGGTATCCATCATTCCCGAGGGCAGTTTAGAAAAAGCCTCGTCTGTCGGCGCGAAAATCGTGATGTCACCGGGTTCCATTAACCCTTGCATCAGACTCGCCCGCTCGATCGCCGCGACTAGGGTCACGAACCGACCATCATCGATCAGTGTGTCGAAAATACTAGGCATTGGTTAGATTTCTCCTGAAGAATTCGCGGGAATCGATCGGGAATTCCCTCCCGATTTCAAGGGTGAAAAGTTCGATCAAGGGACTTCGGATCGGTTGGGGGATGGTTCCGGGAGCGATCGCCCCGGTGAATTTTGCCCCTGTAAATTCAGCGTTACCACCCGATGTTTCTCGTCCTCGGCTTTCGGGAGGGTTAAACACAGCACCCCGTTTTGAAAGTCCGCCCGAACTCGATCGTTTTGAACGCGGGCCGGAAGGGGGATGACGCGTTGGAAACTACCGTAGCGGAACTCGGAAACCCTCGTCCCCCCGTTTTCCCGATTCACCTCCGATCGCCGTTCCCCCCGGATCGACACCGCCTCCGCCGCGACTTTTACATCGAGATCTTTCGCCTCGATACCGGGAACTTCGATTTTTACCTTCACCTCGTTTTCGGTTTCGTGAATTTCCGCCGCGGGGATTACGGTCATCCCTTCGGGGCGATCGCCCTCGATCCCGAGGTTGCCGTAGGGCATCATTCGATCGAACAGGCGGTTCATCTGTCTCTGGATATTTTCCATCTCTCGGTAGGGTTCCCAACGGATTAGGGCCATGATTTTTCCTCCAAAGCGATAATAATTAGCCGCGAGAATTCTTGTGGAGCTTGTTTTTTTACGATCTTTTCGGATTTCAAGTTTTCTGAAAAAGCGATTTTATCCCCGCGAGAAAGGGAGATGGGGTTACGATTTCCCGCTCGCGACGCTTTTAGAAATCCGCTCCCATTCGATAAACCTCATAAACAAGGCTAACATACGAACAGAAAATCCCCTCTGTCAGAGGTTATAAAAAAGGTTTGATAAACGGTACGAACCGCTTTTCTCTCCAGATTAATTCCTAGAAAACCGGCTAACCATACGGTGTTTTCCGCCGATCCCGCTTTAGGTGAGGGGTTTAAATAAGCCCACGAATTTCGGTTTTCTGCCGTGTTCTTGTAGTAATCGCTCGCGGTAGGTTTGCCACTCGGCCTGTCGTCCCGATCGATAGTAAGCCTCGCGGACATGTTTCAGCCACCCGATCGCCTCGTGGTATCGATCGGCTTTTTTCGCGTCGATAATGCTTTCCGCGGGGGGACGCGCTCTGTCGATTACCCAATCCGGATTTACCCCCGCGGCCGCGTCCAGAACTTGATGGACGAGGGTTCCCGATATCCCGGAATAACGAGAAACCGTGGCGATCGCGTCTTCTACTAATTCTTCGAGCAGGAAAATCTTGATTTTCTCGTCCGAAATCCGCCAACCGTCGCTATCTCGCAAAAAATCCAGTAAATCGGGTTTGAGATCGTCCCAGTCCTCTCCGGCGAGGTTTTGTAATTTCCGGTAATCCTCGATCGAGGGAGCGCGTTGAAAGGCTTTAATTCTCGCCCCTAGTGCCGTGTCCATCTCGTTTAGAGACTCGGCCAGTTCACTCGTCCACACGGCCAGTTCGCGGAATCGACCCGCGGAAGTTTCCGGGGGTAACGTTAACCCGCGACGGGCGAGTGTTAGCGCGTTTTCCGGCGCGCCCTCGTCCCGTAAGGCCTTGGCGACAAAATACGCTTCTTCCGCCGTGGTGATCGTCGTATCCGCTTCGGTCATCGCCTCGGGGATTCGATCGAGATAGATTAACTTCGTCAGATAGGAAATGACCTTTCCCGTCGCTTTGGCGAGGTTGAGATATTCCGTATCTAAATCGCGACTTTCGAGAATTTCTAGGCGAATGTCGGTTAACTCTTCGGCGAAATAGGGCGGGGAACCTTCGATCGCTTCCGACGGGGGAATCTCTCCCTGTAAAATTCTAACCAAAGGAGGATGATCCCATCCCTGTCGGAGCGCTTCCAGACTCATCTCGAAGCCCGGTCGCCATTCGTCGCGCCATTCGTTGATTTTTTCCTGTAACTTCAGCCTTTCTTCGGGGGATAATTCGGTAGATAAAATCGTTCTCGTGAGCGCGTCATCGAGTTCCGCGCCGATATCCCCGCTGTCTCCGCCGTATTCCTCGATCTCGTCCCATTCCTCGCCACAGGTCGTCACGATCGCCTCGATAATCGCCAGCGCGTTATGTCCTTCCCCTCGATCGAGATACTCTAGCGCCTCCTCGATCAGATCGAATAGTTCCGACGGTACGATGTCTTCCTCCCAATACTCGCTTTCCGCGTTTCGTACCGCGTCTTTGAGAAGATAGCGGACTTTTTGACGGTAGGACGCGGGATTTACCGTTACTTTCGTCGCATCTGTCGCGGGGGAAGCTTTCGCGGGTGGGGTAACGAAACGACGGGCGTAACGTTCGATCGTGTCCATTAATTCGGGAGATTCGGCGACGAGTTCCGCGATTAATCCTCGGATTTGTTCCTCGTTTAACGGGGTTATTAATTCTTTTAAAGATGCTTTTTCCTGTACTCTCTCTGGCTGTCGCGAGGCCGCTAACAATGTCGCCACGATATGTTTACACCAACCGCCGTAATCGTAGGGACAATTACAATCGGCGAGATCGATCTCGTTGTCGCTAAAATCGATCCTCACGCGATAGGGTTTCCACTCACTCCCGCGCACGAGGGCTTCTAGACTTTCCCCCCGTTGCCCCAGCGAGATAACGGCTTTTTCCCGATAATATTCCTGTCCCCGTTGCCAGGAGGAATCGGTGGCATTTCCTCGGATCGCGTTTTCATCAATGGGGGGAATCGTCATCGGTTAACCTCGCGGATTTCGATCGGGTGGGTTGGAAATTCGGCGATCGATATTTTATCGCTTTTTGTCTCTAGGTTGTATCGGAATATTTGTAGAGTCTGGTGGTGTGAGGCGATCGAGGTTCCGGTGTCGCTCCGCGGATAAGTCTGCATAATATCCGTGGGGGCGTGTGATACGGAAAGCGTCTAACTATTCTCTCGATCGAGGGCGAGATACGGAAGAAATCCTTAAAAATACCTCTATCGAGTTGTTATATGGACAAAATCCGTATAATCTATAGTTGTGCGGCTTAGATGGTTGATGGAGGTGAGGTGTTACGATTTGCAGTATTGGTTACTATAAGATAATCCCTGAGAGATAGACATTTAAGTAAGAATGTAATAGTAGGATTTATCCAGACAGTAGATTATGCTAGAGCCTAAAGATTATATTCCAATCGTTGGATGGATTGTAACGTTCATCTTGGGTCTTATCTCTGGAGGGATAATAATACCTCGATTGACTCGAAAACGAAAAATTCTTGCTTGGGCTGTTATGTCTGAAAGTGACTTAATCCCTCGTGAATTATCGAAAGATATTGGTTTACCAGTAGTCCTACAAGTAGGAAATTACAATCCAGATTCACTTAGTGTTGTTAAGCTCCGCTTTGGAAGTGCCGGGAATGATGTAGTAGAAAAAATTACAATTGCTATTTACTTTCAAGCCAGTACACATATCATTGATGCAAGACCTATAAGAAATCTTCGGGAATATGGAAAAGGCGTGCAATGGAATATTGACAAGAACAGTTGTAATATTAATGTTGCATTCATCAATCCTGGTAAAAGTTTTGAGTTTGAATTTATTCTAAGTAATCATGAGCAGGGGGTTATTGATGTTCAGGCTCCTGCACCTGGACTGGAGATTCAACGTACATCTTCAACAGTTTGGGACGTTGAAATTCATCCACTGATTGCGCGAAGCATCGGTCTCAACTTATTTGGGATTAGCGTTGACCCTACTGCGATTGCTATGAATCAAATTGCTGACGAGCTCCGATCAATAAGGAAGTTACTAACAAAACCATAGCAACAGATTAGCGCGATCGATGATCTTATTGATCGCATTGACAAATATTACCCAACAACTTCCCATAAAATTAACGAGATACGTGTCGGGTTTCGTGCCTCATCCCAAGCTACAATTAATCGACTCGATCGAATTGATCGCATTAACAAGAGGAAATCCAATCTTTCCGATAACGATGGGAAAAGATCGATCGGTTGTAAAGTCTGATGATGTGGGTCGATCGAGCGGCTTCGCGGTTACAGCGGCGTAAGCCCGTATAATATACCCTAAGGGTGTTGATCTTTGTTCTATTAAATCTCTTCCAGACTAAAACGCGCGATCGAAGTGAGCGGCGCTACAATAGCTTGATGCGGTATGATTGGGATGAAAACAAAGCGGAGCGCAATCTCTCAAAGCATGAAGTCTCATTCGAGGAGGCAAAAACTGTTTTTGACGATCCTCTCTATGTTGATTTCTACGATCCGGATCACTCGGAAGATGAGGAGCGATACCTTATTATTGGGGAGTCAAATCGAGGACGGTTGTTGATTGTATCGTATACCGAAAGAGGAGATTTCGTCCGCCTCATTAGCGCGAGAGAAGTTAGGCGAACCGAGCGAGAAGCTTATGAAGAAGGATAACTCAGAAATGGAAGACGATTTACGGGCAGAGTATGACTTGAAGAGCTTGCGAGTCAGAAAATTAGGTTCGGGGCGAAAAAGTTTTGGCACAACAACCGTGCGTCTAGAGCCAGATGTTGCCGAAATGTTTCCCAGTGCCGACGCGGTAAATGAAGCTCTACGTTTTTTGATTAGAGTGATGCGGCAAAATCAGTCACTCGTTCCCCGGATACAGTCTAACACCGCGTTGGAGCCGACCGAGGAGAGATAGCCCGATCGATGATCGGCTCGATCTCCTTAACAAAAGGAAATCCAATCTTTCCGATAACGACGGGAAAAGATCGATCGATTGTAAAGTTTGATGGTGTGGGGCGATCGATAGAAAAGCCGAAAGTTCCCCTAGTAGCGAGATACGCGGCATAATTTCCCCCTATTATTGCCGTCGGAGGCTATATAACCGAAGAAATCCTTAAAAATATCCCCGCGGGATGGTTCTCCAGGGAAAATCCGTATAACCTACCGTTAGGTAGCCGATACGATCCCCCGATACAGGAAGGAGCGAATACGATGAGAAAACTACAAAGATGCAGGAAACTAGCCATAACCGCGTTATCGCTCGTCGTCGCGTTCGCGCCGATCCGAGCGGTGTTTTCCTGCTCCCGCGCGATGTACGTGGGGCCCAACGGCATGATTGTTACCACGCGTTCTAATGACTGGATCGGATCGCAAGGAACGCACCTCTGGATGTACCCGCGCGGGTTGAAGCGGGACGGTGCCGGTGGCCCCGGCTCGATCGCCTGGACCTCGAAATACGGTAGCGTCACGACCGCCGGTTGGGACATCGCCACGATCGACGGTCTGAACGAAAAGGGTCTTGTGGCCAATGTTTTATATCTAGCGGAGTCCGACTACGGAAAGCCGTCCGTCAACGATCGCCGTAAACCCCTGTCCATAACCGCGTGGGGTCAATACGTGCTTGACAACTTCGCTACCGTGGCCGAAGCCGTGGAAGCACTGCGGAAAGAGCCGTTCTACATTGTTCCGGTTGAAACCCCCGACGGTCACGCGGGAACGGCCCATCTCTCCATTTCCGATCCGAGCGGCGATTCCGCGATTTTCGAGTACGTTAACGGCAAACTCGTCATTCACCACGCCAAAGAATATAAAGTGATGACGAATTCACCGGTCTTCGATCAGCAACTCGCTCTGAACGCGTATTGGGAGAATATTGGCGGCTCGACGATGCTCCCCGGTACGAACCGCGCGGCCGATCGATTCGTGCGCGCCTCCTTCTACATGGATGCCGTTAAAAAGACAGATGACACGAATGAAGCGTTAGCGGCGGCCATGAGCGTGATCCGCAATGTATCGGTTCCGGTCGGTATCACAACCCCCGGACAGCCGAATATCGCTTCAACCCAGTGGCGAACCATGTCCGATCAAAAGAACAAAGTTTACTACTTCGAGTCGGCGTTCAGTCCCTATTTACTCGCGATCGACCTGAAAAAAGTAAACTTTTCCGAGGGGGCGCCGGTCAAAAAGCTCGCGCTAACGGACAGATCGGCCCTGATCGTCGAGGGAAAGTTCATTTCTGGCGAAGTCAGCGACTATTTCCAACCGGCGCGACCATTTGAGTTTCTCGGCACGGGTCGGTAGAATCGAGTTACCGGGCCGTGTTCCGTTTATGTCTTTTCGATCCTCTGGAGCGCGTCCGTTCCCGGACGAATCGCTCTTCCTCGATGACCCGACTCTCGGAGCGGTCGAGATCGATTGTTGACACGATAACCATTTTCGAGCAACGCCAGACATCCCGATGACGCTCGCGCGGATTCAACGCGTCGGGGAGGGGAGCGAACGCCGGGGCTTTCAAACCGCTCCGGTTGGCTTGCCTCCTGCTAGAGCCGCTATCTTTAGAAGAGATCTGGCGAGCTTACCGACAGCGTTTCGGGGTCGATCGCCGGAATCTGCTTTAGCCGTGTCTATCCACTACGGTTTTTCATTTCACCGTCGGTTTGCGGAACTTGGACGGGGCGGGGAAATACTCTACCTTTTCGTTTTTTAAAGCCTGAGCCATGAAATCGCGCCAGATGGGAGCGGCGAAATGACCCCCCGTGATGCCTTTCCCCAGCGTACGGTTATTGTCATCGCCGATCCAGACCGCGGCCGCTAACTGCGGAACGTAGCCCACGAACCAGACATTTTTCTCGTTATCGGTGGTTCCCGTTTTCCCGGCCGCCGGACGACCGATTTGGGCCGCTGTCGCCGTCCCGCTATTGATCACGCCCTGTAGCACCTGCGTTAAGGAAGCCGTCGCCCAGGGATCGAGAACCAGTTTCGGTTTCGGGGTGTTGTCGAGGAGAACGTTGCCCCGGCTATCCGTAACGCGCATGATGAAGGTGGGGTCGGAATGCCAGCCGTTACTGGCGAAAGTGGCGTAGGCTCCCGCCATTTCCAACGGGGTTACATCCACCGAACCGAGCGGTAAGGACGTGACGGCGATCAGGGGACTTTTGATACCGAGAGTACGGCAGACCTCGATCACCTTATTCACCCCGACGCGACGACCGAGAACCACCGCGGGGATGTTGGTGGAGTGAATTAACGCGCTCCTCAAACTCATCGGCCCGGAGTAGCCGCCGCCGTAGTTTTTCGGGCTATAGAAGCCGTCGGCCTCCCGGAAGCGTACCGGCGCGTCGTTGATCATCGTTTCCGGGGTAAAGCGACCGCTGGCGAAAGCGGTGTAGTAGACGAAGGGTTTGAACGCGGAACCGGGCTGACGGCGGGATTGAATCGCGCGGTTGAGTTGGCTTTTTTTGTAGTTGACCCCACCGACGAGCGCTTTCACGAAATGGGTACGCGGATCGACCGCGACGAGGGACACCTGTAGATTTTTGGTGGAGAGTCCGCGACCGCGGAGGGTGTTGTAGGCGCGTTGGATCGTTCCCTCGGCCATGTTCTGGAAATCGAGATCGATCGTGGTCTGAATCCGCATTCCCCCTTTAACCAGGGTATCCCTGCCGAATTTCTGCCGTAATTCCGCCGATACCGCGTCGGTGACGTAGGGTAATTTACTGGCTTGCCAGGCGGTGGGTTGACCGAGTTTCAGGGTTTTTTTCTTGGCGGCCTCTTCCTCTTTGGGGGTGATCCAACCGAGTTCGCGCATCCGGGACAACACGAGAGCCTGTCTTTCTTTTGCGACCTTGTAATTGTTAAAAGGACTGTAGACTTCGGGGGCCTGAATTAATCCCGCCATCATCGAGGCTTCGGCGAGATCTAATTGAGACGCGGGTTTATTGAAATAGCTTTTGGCGGCGGTCTGCGCGCCGTAGTTGTTATGACCCCAGTAGATGTTATTGAGGTACATTTCCAGAATATCATTCTTGCCGAACACCTGTTCTACTCGAACGGCGAGGACGGCCTCGGCTAATTTTCGGGTGATGGTACGCTGGTGGGAGAGAAAGATGTTTTTGACTAACTGCATCGTTAGCGTGGAAGCCCCTTCGGCCACGCCGCCACTTTTCAGGTTGACCATTACCGCCCGACCGATACTGGTGGGATTGATGCCGTGATGTTGGTAAAAATGGCTGTCCTCGATCGCCATGACCGCGCGTTTGAGTTGGGGGGAGATCTGATCGAGTTCGACCACTTCCCGGTTCGCTTCCCCGTGAAGGCTGGTCAGCAATCTCCCCTTCACGTCGTAGATGTAACTGGTTTCCGTGGGAACGTAGCTACCGAGAATCCGGACATCGGGTAGATTGCGATAGCTGATCGCCAACCCGACCATCGCCCCGGTCACGACGGCCGTGGACACCATCAGAGTGCCGAGGATCGTTCCCCCGGCAACTTTCGTAACGCCTTGCCAGAAGCTTTTCTCGGGAACTTCCGGTTTTTGTTGGTCTTGATTACTGATTGCACTGGTGGACACGGTGATCTAGTTTCCTCACTGTAACGGGGGGGGCGATCGAGCGAACGGATTTATCTATTGTAAAGGGGCTTCGGAAAAATTGAATACTAGCTTATCCTATCGGGCGCTTTTGTCGATCGGGAAAAGTACCGGATTAGGGCGAGGGGGCTAGGGATCAAGGACAGAATAGAGTATCTCGGGTGTTCCGCCCCGTGACCGGATTGGTTCCCGTCGCGATATCGCAGAGATATTTCTCCACGTCGGAACGGATAATCGCGTCGGTAAAATCGGCCCCGTCGATCATCGCGCCTTTAATTAAAACATTCGTGGCGAAGACTCCTTCTAACACCGCGTCGGTAAAATCGGCGCGGGTTAAGCGCGCGGATTCGAGATCGGCGTTTCTCAGGTTCGCCCCCCGAAAATTCGCCCCCTCTAGATTGGCGGAAAAAAATCGTACCCCTTCCAAGTTCGCCCCGTGAAAATCACTACCGCGCAGGTTGGCGTGATCGAAACTACCGTCGCGCAAGTCCTGCCCGGAGAAGTCGCTCTCGGCGAGGTTACGGTTGTTGTAACTGATCGCCCCCGCGGGGGAGAGAAATAGGGTGAGCGCCAGGAGAGCGCCGAGGGCGATCGATAGTATCGGACGGAGGAATCTAACCATATTCTGAATTCTGAAGGTCTCGATCGAGCGTTACCCAACCTAGGATAAACCCCCGGCGCGGTACTACGGCAACCGATCGGCGGGAAAATCCCCCGATACTTGTAAAATCCCGGTAAAGTGTCTTAGCGTTAAAGAAAAACCCCCGGATAGTTCCCCCGCGCCATCATGTCAGACCAGCCCGTATCGATCGCCCGCTACTACCACGAGCGTACTAAATACGACCCGCGCACGATCGCCTCGAAAAATAAGGCTCTCGATTGGAGTCAACAACCGATTCCCTTCAAAGAATATAAATTCGGTCAGACCTTCGATCTCAAACCCTATCTCTCCCGACAGGAGAGCGATTCCGACGGGGCGGTATGGCGGCGGCTCTCCCGTCTGTTCGGTTGTAGCTACGGGTTGACCGCCAAGATCCCGACGATGGGCGATCCTCTCTACCTGCGCTCGGCTCCCTCGGCCGGCGGACTGTATCCGGCGGAAATGTACTTGATCTCCCGCGGGACGGAGCTTTTACCGCCGGGACTCTATAATTATCAACCCCAGAGCCATTCCCTACTTCTGTTCTGGGAGAACGATGTTTGGAATCAACTGCAAGAGGCTTGTTTCTGGCAGACTCCCCTAGAAAACACCCGTCTCGCGCTCGTGACGACGGCGATTTTCTATCGATCGGCCTGGCGGTACGAGGATCGCGCTTACCGGCGTATTTTCCTCGATACGGGACATTTATTGGGAAATATCGAACTAGCGGCCGCGATTAACGACTATCGCCCCCATCTGCTCGGCGGTTTTCTCGATCGGGCGATGAACGAACTCCTGTACCTGGACGGGGAAAAAGAGAGCGTGATGACGGTGATTCCCCTCGCCGACCTCCTCGATTTCCGGCAACACCTCCCCCGCGGCATTACGGCCCTTCCCTCTCCCACCACCACCCTCTACCCGGAAATTCCCGACGGGGAACTGTTAGAATCCCTCCATCAAGCTACCCGGATCGAGTCGCCCCCGGACGCGGAGCCGGCGGAACCCGAGTCATCCTTCCTAGGAGATAAATATAATTTTCCCTTCTGTCTGAAAGTTCCCGTTAGCTCGCGCCCGATCGATTGGGGCGAGGAGTCGATCGACCTCGAAAGTACCATCCTAAAACGTCGCTCGACCCGTTCTTACAGTGGCGCGGGTTTAAGTCTCGACGAACTGCGCGCCCTCCTACACTTTACCTATCAGCCGGAAGATTACGCGACGCAAAATCTCGATCCCGCGCCCGATTATTTCGATCTCGATCGGTTAGAAACGTTTATCGCCGTTTCTTCCGTGTCGGGACTGGAGGAGGGGTGTTACTACTACGCCCCGAAAGCGCGGGAATTACGCCAGATCCGTTTTAAAAATTTCCGCGAGGAGTTACATTATCTCTGTTTGGGTCAGGAATTGGGACGGGACGCGGCGGCGGTCATTTTCCACACCGCGGATCTCGAAAAAGCGGTGGCTAAATACGGCGATCGGGCCTACCGTTATTTACACATGGACGCGGGCCATCTCGGACAGCGCCTCAATCTCGCCGCGATCCATCTCGGCCTGGGAGTGAGCGGTATCGGCGGATTTTTCGACGATCGGGTGAACGAGGTACTGGGAATTCCCACGGACGAGGCGGTTATCTATATCACCACCCTCGGCCGGCCCCGCGTCGGGTGACTCGTAGAATTCTCAAAGCGATCGAGATTTCCCGCCCTACGGACATCGCTCCCGTCTCCCGTCCCACGTTAAGCTATGTAAAGTACAGGACACGCGCGCGCGACACTTATGGGAAAAACCACCGCGATCACCGAATCGATCACCGAAAAATCCTATAACCGACAAGACTGGCAAAGAGGCTACGAATCCCAACCCGACGAGTACGATTATCCCGTCGGGGAGATCGAGGGACAGATTCCCGTCGAACTCCGGGGAACCCTCTTCCGCAACGGGCCGGGTTTACTCGACATCGGGGGAACGCCGATCGCCCACCCTTTCGACGGCGATGGTATGATCAGCGCGTTCACCTTCGACAACGGCCGCGTTCACTATCGGAACCGTTACGTCCGCACCGAGGCGTATATACGGGAAAAAGCGGCGGGAAAACCCCTATACCGGGGCGTTTTCGGCACGATGAAGCCGGGGGGATGGTGGGCGAACGCTCTCGATTTTCGGCTAAAAAATATCGCCAATACTAATATTCTCTACTGGGGCGATAAACTGCTCGCTCTCTGGGAAGCGGCCGAACCCTACCGCCTCGATCCGCGGACTCTCGACACGATCGGGCCGGACTATCTCGACGGTATCTTACAGGAAGGCGATCCTTTCTCCGCCCACCCCCGTATCGATCCGGGTTGTCTTTTCGATGACGATAGGCCCTGTTTGGTTAATTTCGCCGCTAAACCCGGATTATCGAGTCAATTTACCATTTTTGAATTCGATCGCGCGGGAAAATTACTCCGCCGTCACTCCCACAGCCTCCCCGGTTTTTCCTTCATCCACGATTTCGCCATTACCCCGAATTACTGCATTTTCTTCCAGAATCCCGTTAGTTTTAATCCTTTTCCCTACTTACTCGGTCTAAAAGGCGCGGGCGAGTGCGTGACCTACGAGGCGAATCAAAACACGCGAATTATCCTGATTCCCCGTCGTCCCCCTCACGAGGACGTGAAAGTAGTCGAGATCCCGTCCGGGTTCGTGTTCCACCACGCTAACGCCTTCGAGCGCGAGAATACCGTCTGTATCGACTCGATCTGCTACGATTCCCTCCCGCGAGTCGATCCCGATAGCAGTTATAAAGAGGCAAATTTCGAGGCGTTAGATCCGGGGCGTTTATGGCGGTTCACCGTGGATTTACAGGCTAATTCGGTGAAAAAAGAGTTAATCGAGAGCCGTTGTTGTGAATTTCCCACCCTACACCCCGATCGAGTCGGCCGCGATTACCGTTATCTCTACATCGGCACCGCGCATTCGCCGACGGGAAACGCCCCCTTACAGGCGATTTTAAAGCTGGATCTGCAAACCGGGAAACGGCAGTTACACTCCTTCGCGCCGAGAGGATTCGCCGGCGAGCCGATCTTCGTGCCGAAACCGGGCGGAACCGAGGAAGATGACGGTTGGCTGTTAGCGCCGATGTACGACGCGGCCAAACATCGATCGAGCTTGGTAATTCTCGACGCGAGAGACTTAACGACTCCCGTGGCGATCGCTCACCTAAAACACCATATCCCCTACGGTTTACACGGTAGTTGGACGGGGGAAGTGTTTTAACGAGATAGAGGAGTTTTTTGGTGGAAAAGGGGAAGGGGAACAGGGAAAAGACTACTTTTAAGCCCTTTATCCTACCCCCTACACCCTTTAAAGTTCCGAGGTGGCGGAGCGGGAAACGTCGGGAAGGGGGCGATTCAGCTTGTAGAGCCAGAAAAGACCGAAAAGACCGAGAGCGATCGCCCCTAAACTGACGATCTGCGCCATTTTCAGAGGGCCGAACAGTAAACTATCGGTGCGTAGTCCCTCGATCCAGAAACGACCGCAACTATAAGCGACCGCGTAAACGAGCGCTAACGTGCCGACTTTCAGCGTACCCGGACGTTTTAAGCCGCGGAAAAAGAGCCACAGCAGGAGGATAAAAACGCCTAGGTTCCAGATCGATTCGTAGAGAAAGGTAGGGTGGAAATAATCGACGGAAACGTATTGTAACGGTCGATTTGCGGGCGGGATGAACAATTTCCAGGGGAGATTCGTGGGAGCGCCGAAAGCTTCGGAGTTGAAGAAATTGCCCCAACGGCCGATCGCCTGGCCGAGAATCAGGGAAGGAGCGACGAGATCGAGCAACTGCCACAGAGAAACGCGGTGATAACGGGCGAAAAGCCAGGCGGCGATCGAGCCGCCGATAATCGCGCCGTGAATGGCGATGCCTCCCTTCCAAATGGCGATAATATCCGCGGGGTGACTGGCGTATTCCCGCCACTGGAAGAGGACATAATAGAGACGCGCCCCCGGAATCGCCCCGATTACCAGCCAGATCGCGAGATCGCCGATCAGCTCGGGATCGATCGAGCGACGTTTGGCGAGGTACTGCGAGAGAGTAACGCCGAGTAATACCGCGGTCGCGATTAAAAATCCGTACCAGCGAACCGAGACGGGCCCGAATTCAAACAGAATGGGGCCGGGGGATCGGAACACGAAACCGAGTAACGGAACGGGTAACGAGAAAAAATTTCCGTCGAGTAGATGGTCGAGCATACACGCGCCTCCCTGTACCGAGAATCCTTTTAAATAGGGTTTTGTAGCTTATGAATTCGCTTATTAACGAGAAAATATTCGGAATAGCCCCCCACTTATCCTATCGCGTGTTATGATAGTAATCGGTGCGTTCTCGCGGATGTGGCGGAATTGGTAGACGCGCTAGATTTAGGTTCTAGTGTCTTTGATGTGTGGGTTCGAGTCCCTCCATCCGCATGAAAAAATCGATCGAGCCGGTGACTTCTCTCGATCGATTCGCTGTATACATAGGAACGGGATTCTGTCAACCCCCGATCGGGCTAGAGATATAACCACGGGAGCAGGGAGCGAGACAGGGAACGAACGGCGAATTTTACCCGTTCGGGATGACTATCGTAGTTTTTTCCCTGAAAATGTCCCGCGATCCCCGAGAATCGCGGCTCGATGGGAAATCGCTTCAACACCTGCGTCGAGGGAGCGGCAAGCTCGATCGCGCGGCGGTACTGATGCTCGCTATAAAAGCACCCCTGCCGATGCCGAGCGTGTAGGGGTTGAATGTACTCGTGGTAAAACGATTTCCGGAAGACTAAAAATCGGGTATCCGCGTAGGGGATGGAATCTTTCACTCCCGTGATTTGTTTGAAATACGGTTCTTTAAAATCGCATAAACAATCGAATTCTCGATCGATATTCGTTAATATTTCGGTTAAATTTAACAGGTAAATTCTACCGGTGATTTTACCAATATAAGAAGATTCCCGGACGAGATTCGATTGTAAGACTCCCTGTTCGATCAATAAATTTTCCCCGTAGCCCTTGCCGAACGCTCGGGGGAAATGATTCGCGTTTAAGGAAATAAATTCTACTTGTTTCCGATCGGGGTTTTCCGTGGCCACCTCTCGCAATCGATCCAACGGCCAGCCCGAATTCTCCACGAAGAGAATTTTAGTAACGCGAGGATGGTTATTCAGGTAATAGCGTAGGGAATTACAATAATCTTCCTGGCGTTGTTCGGGGACGGTGGGATAGGCTTTCGGCATTCCCTTGATGTCGATCGTTGCCGTTAATAGTAAGACAAAATCTCGCTCGATCGATAACGAACCACTAGAAGAAGAACGGGGAGCGACTAGCATACAGGATGATTTCCGGAAACGATAGTTCGCGTTTCTATCTACGCGAGCGGTCGTAATTCAGAATATTTAAAAATACAGGAGCCTTCATCCCTCGCGAGGTTGATGTCTCTCGATCGACGGTGGGATCGGAGTTTGAAAAATATCTTGTAGCAGAGAACACGGGAGAGAGATACGGAAAATATGTCAAATATGCCCAATCTATCCCATGACGAAAAAATGATAATTAAAATATCAAAAATTGTTATAAGTTGACTAGATTTTGACAGAATAATGGGGATGGATTCGAGTAGAAAATGGCCGATAACTCCGCGAGCGGGTCGCGCTAGAGAGCGGGATCGAGGCTCTGTCCTGACCGATAGACCGGGAAAGTCACCGGCCTTCGGTCGGGGGAACAGGGAACGGGCAACGGGAAATCGTAAGAACTTTTGGTCGAATCCAAAATTGGTTGCCTGTTCGTTTCTAAGGGCCGACCAACGGATCGGAAGTCCCGTCTCCTCGGGGCGATCGCGTCTTCTCGGGGTTTCAATCCCCGAGAAGATGCCTTCCCTGTTCCCTGTTCCCTTTAACCTCAGAATCGATCGAGATTCTAACGCCTCGAAAAATCCGACCTTCAAACGCTCCGGCTTTCCCGTCGAAAAGAACTTTTAGGCAAGTGAACCGGGGGTAAGTAAAGTAAACATTCGATCGCTATCCGCGTCGCGGGAATCGGTCGGTCTAGAGAGAAAAAATTTTTGTCAACCGGACAGGAGACAGAAAAATAAGCGCGGGATCGATCGATCCCGACCGCGGAATTTCTTGTCTCTAGTCATTAAAATAGAAAAAAACTCGATCGATACCCTAGTAGGAAATCTTGTGATGAAACCCTATCGCGCTCTCGCCATACCCTTACTCGTTACCCTCGGCCTGTCCTTTCCCGTCTCCGGACCCGCGCAAACTCCCCCCGCGTCCACCTATCAACCCGGCCCCTGGCAACCGGTCGCGAGGGTAGACATAAAGCGTCCCGTTCGGATAAAAATCGTCAATAACACCGATATAAACCTAGATTACGATCTATCGGCTAATATCGATTCTTCCCCGCAACGTGTCCAACCGGGGGAAAGTACCACCCTGCAAGATTTCACCATTCCCGCGTATATTCTCATCAATCGTTCCGAATCCCCGTCGAGTCGCGATGTGGCTAATTTACGCTTCACTGTCGAGGTGGGCGCGGATAATACCGCCATCGTTACGGTGACGAAGACGGCTAAAGGCGAGCCGGGGTATACCACTTTCAACCTCAACAAACAGGGAGCGATTTATATTTATTAATCCCCGTCACTCCGTCAGCACTAACGCGGGACTTAATACCGTATCGATAACGTGAATCACGGCATTATCGACTAAAATATCGGGGGTAATCACGGTCGCGTCGTTCAGTTTAAATTTTCCCCCGTCTCTCTCCACCGCGATAACCGAACCTTCCATCGTCATCACTTCCGTGATTTGGGCGAGGTCGTCCGATCGAACGTCGCCGAACCCGATATGATAGGCGATAATCCGTTTCCATCGGTCCGCGTCCTCTCGGGAAATCCGGCGGAGATTTTCGGGAAGGCGATCGAACGCCGTGTCGATCGGGGCGAAAATAGTAAAAGGCCCCTCCCCCCGTAACGTTTCCGCGAGTCCCGTCTCTTCCAGCGCCGCTCGCCATCGTTGCAGGTTCGCGGTGTTCTCGATCGAATTCGACATGACCATCGGTAGTCTAAAGATTATCCCCGTATTGTAAAAACGCGCGACCCTTCCCTACATCGATCCTAAGCTCGATCGGGCCTTCTAGAAAAGGGAACAGATCCCCCGCGATGTTTATCAAAGAAACTGGAAACATTCATCTTGAAACATAGATAGATCTCGATAATGCTCTCGAAAATTGCCAATAAACGTTGGAAACCCCTAAAATCCTTACCCATAGGGGTACTTCTTCTCCACCTCTTCACCCCCTTCGCTGACGCGACCCCCCCTAGAGAACCCGAGAAAACCGTCGATTGCGATATTCTCGTCGTCGGGGGAGGATTATCCGGTTCCGCGTCCGCTTACGAGGCACTACTATCCGGAAAAACGGTCTGTATGACCGAAATTACCGACTGGGTGGGGGGACAGATATCCTCTCAAGGAACCTCCGCGCTAGACGAGAGACGAACCCAGCGAGAAAAACTCTTCTTCCCCAAAGGCTATCTAGAATTCCGCGAGCGTATTAAAGACCATTACGGCAAACGCAACCCCGGAGAATGTTGGGTAAGCGGTTCCTGTTTCCTACCGCGAGACGGCCATCAATTACTCTTCCAACAACTACAGGACGCGGCCAAAAAAGGCAAGGGAACCTTTAAATGGTTTCCCTCCACCGTCGTCAAAGATTTAAATATCGAAACCCTTCCCAACCGGGGAAGCGGAACCCAAATCACCAGCGTTATCGCCATCCAACACTCCCCCGCGAAAGGAACCCCCCCGCTCAATACCGAATTCCTCTCGCGGAAGATAGAGGATATGTATCGTTACGAGAACTCCAGTCGTTTCGAGAAAACCATTATCCGCTTCGTCCCGAAATCGAAAAAAACGAATCAACTGGCCGATTGGTACGTCATCGAGGCGACGGAAACGGGGGAAATTATCGGATTAGCGGATATTCCCTACCGTTTAGGCATCGATCCCAAGAGTTATCTCGAACCCTCGTCCTCTAGCGTTACCGGCGACCCCTACTGCACCCAAGGCTTTACCTACACCTTCGCGATGCAGGAAACGGATAAACCGCAAACCCACGAGAAACCCGGTTACTATGACCGTTACGCGCCCTATTTCAGCTACGAACTCCCCCGATTAGCCGATTTCGACCTCGTATTCGCCTACCGCCGTATCTATAGTCCCCGACTCGGCAACCAGAAAACCTTTGGCGGTATCACCTTTAACGAACCCGTCCCCGGTGACATCTCCATGCAGAATTGGACGTGGGGGAACGATTACCGTCCGGGAACCTCGCGGGATAATTTCATCTACACCCGCGACCAATTACAACAGATGGGGCAGTTATCCCCCGGTGGCTGGATGGGAGGACTGCGGACGGAAACCCTCGCGCGCGGGGAAGAACACGCGCTCTCTTACTATTACTGGTTAGTCGAGGGAACCACCGATTCCCAACTCGGGGACGGGGTGAAAGTTCCCCACCCGAATAACCGCTATCTCTCCGGACTCGATTCGCCGATGGGGACGGCTCACGGTTTATCGAAATATCCCTATATTCGCGAGGCGCGACGGATTATCGGCCGTCCTTCCCTGACGTTTAAAGATGGTTTTACCGTCACCGAACTCGATATTTCCCGACAGAACTATCAGTCGGATTTTTACCGTAAGAACTTATCTCCCGACGAGTATCGCCGCCTAATCGCCACTATATCGGGTTTAGAAGGATTTTCGGTGTTAGACGGCACGTTATCGCCCGATAAAGCGGTGAAGCGTAAACGCTCTACGATTTACCCCGATTCCGTGGGTATCGGTCACTACGCGATCGATTTTCACCCCTGCATGACCGAATCTCCCCCAGAAAAACCGGGAAATACGGAAAAAGCGGGAGAAAGGCAGGGACAGGGGCAAGCTTATCCCTTTGAAATCCCCTTGCGGGCGATCATCCCCCAAAAGATAGATAATTTGCTGGTAGCCGGGAAAAGTATCGCCCTCAGCCACATCGCGGCGGCGGCCTATCGCGTCCATTCCTTCGAGTGGTCATCCGGCGCGGCCGCGGGAATCACGGCGGTTTTCGCGCTGAATAATAACGTGCTTCCCTATCAGTTAGTGGAGGGTGATTTTCTGGCGGGAAATAAACAGTTACAGGCACTCCGCCGAAAATTAGACGAGTCGGGCAATCCCACCATGTTCCCGGATACCTCGATTTTCCAGAGTACCGAGGATTGGTATTAATCCCGATTTCCCGGAGTTCTCATCGGGATACGGCCGGTTGACCTCGCCCCGTAACGGTCGGGCGGGTCACGCCACGGAATCTCCCGCGCGGGGAATCCACGGGATGCCGTTCATCGCGGTACGGTGGTCTCTCGCCGGTCGTCCGCCTCGGGGACTCGGTTCGGGCAACAAGGATTTTAACCGTTGCCATTGTCTCTCGGTTAGGTCTTTAGGGGAGATCGGATTACCTTCGCTCACGGTTAATGAACGGTCTCGAAATACCGGTGCATCTGTTCTAGCGAGGGCGTGTTTGCAACCCCCTCGCCTCCCGAAAAAAACTCGGTTTCCCACCTAAACCATGATGCTCCGACGCTCTCTAGACGAACACTATCTCGCCAGAGGTCATCGAGCGCTCTAGGAAGTGGGAACGCCGATAAAACGCCGAAAATACCCCGGATTAGATTTCGTCGCGGCGATCGGGCCGAATCGGTCTAGAATGGACTGGAATTAAAATGTAACGTTTTATTTACCGGTCAAGAACAACGTGAAGTATTTTTTTCTGTCGGCGGGATGGACGATCGGACGGGTGTGGGAGTTCGGCGGTTTATGGGATCACGCGAATACCTGGCGGCGGCCGCCGAAGATAACGCGTCGGAATCTCGGGATTTTGGAGGGAGAGCAGGTTTTATGGCTCTACGAGGTGGAAGACGCGGTGATCATGTTGGAAGTCGCGCCGGGGAGTACAGCGATCGCCGATACCGTCCCGACGATCGGCCAGGTGGTTCTCAAGCGTCTCATCGACGCGGAAAAGGTACTGGAAATCCTTCAGGAAGCGGAAGAGGTGATCAAGAAATAAGGGAAATTACGATAGAATGGAAACCCGTTAAAAGTCGCGAAGAGAACGAATGTCAGATATTGCCACCCTGATCGATCGAGTTCGTCGAGAGGCCGAACGCGAATCCTTTCCCATCGATACCCCCATCTACGAATCCGCGAAAAAAGATCCCCGACAACCCGTCCTTTACGCGGGCAATCTGGAGAGTCAACTGTGTTTTTTCGGCCGCGATTTGGGACGCGATGAAGTGCGCGAGGGACAGCCGTTGATCGGGGCGGCCGGAACGCTCGTTCGCGAGGGATTTTTTCTCGCGTGGCAGGGACGGAAACCGAAGAATAAAGCGGAATTGTTAGCGGTTCTCGATCGGATTTTCCTCACCAATACCGTCCCCTACAAACCGCCGGGAAATAAAGCGTATTCCGAAGAAGTGAAAGCGCGATTCCGACCGTTTATCGAACAGCTTCTCGTCCTGCACTGGCAGGGGGATCACATTATCACGCTGGGGACGGAAGCCTGTAAATGGTTCACTCCCTACGGCAAACCGGGGGAAGTCGATCGCTTTTTCCTCCAGGGCGATCGCTTTTATAACAAACTGCGAATCACGTTAACCGCGACCGACGATGCGGGAGTTTCGCACCAGAAGCCCGCGGTTTTAATGCCCCTACCCCATCCTTCCCCTCTCAACCAAAGATACTACGCGCTTTTCCCGGATATGCTTCAAAAACGATTGAACGATTTTGCATTTTAAGTGTATGAAAATCCACGGTTCCCGATCGCTAAAAACTCTCCCCGGACAACTCACCCGTCCCACCACGGCGAGGGTTCGGGAAGCGTTATTTAATATCTGGCAGGGATCGATCTCCGGTTGTCGCTGGCTGGATCTCTGCGCGGGTAGCGGGGCGATGGGAGCGGAAGCGTTAAGTCGAGGGGCGGGGAAAGTTATCGGCATCGAACAATCGGGGAAGGCTTGCGAGGTTATTCAACAGAATTGGCGGAATGTTGCGGATTCCGATGGGAAGTTTCAAGTTCTACGCGGTGATGCGGTGAAGTATGTAGAGAGGTTAGCGGGCGAAAAGTTCGATCGGATTTATTTCGATCCTCCCTACGAGAGTGGGTTGTATCGATCGGTTTTAGAGGCGATCGTTACCTACCGATTACTAGAGGAAAACGGGGAGATCGCCGTTGAACACGATCCGAAATTCTGGACAGCGATCGAGATCGAGGGATTAACCATTTGTCGGCAGAAAAAATACGGTAATACCCATTTAACTTTTTATCGAAACGCTGAATAAAGGGGAACAGAAACTCTCTAATTGTTGGGTTTTACTTTACTCCACGCGATCTACTTGAATCCCGCGAAAAGTGTATGGCACGACATCGATCGAAATCCGACCTCCCGAGTAAAATCTGTCCCGTCTGCGGTTTATCCTTTACCTGGCGGAAGAAATGGGAACGCTGTTGGGACGAGGTGAAGTATTGTTCGGAACGCTGTCGGCGGCGAAAAACGTCGGCCAACGAGGGGGAATGAACGGTTTTTTTTCCCTAGATTCTCTCCACGGAAACCATCGCGTTATAGTCGGGAACTCCTTCGAGGGAACGTTTACTTTTATCGAGTAATCCGTTTCCTTCCGGCCAGTGAACCTGTAAATTACTCGGTTTCACCGGTGCGGTGTAAATATTACCCTCGTACTCGCCGAAGAGATTTTTTAATCGCACTCGATCGCCTTCTTTCAATCCTAACTTTTCCGCGTCCGCGGGATTCATCAAAATCGCCTCCCGTACCGCGCCGGTAATCTGATCCCGTTTCTCCTGAACCATACTATTAAACTGTTTCCCGCGACGACTGGTAACGAGAAAATAACCGTCGGGAATCGGTTTTTTATCCGAGGTTAACAGGGAGAAATTCGCTTTGCCGTCGGGAGTATTAAATTTCCAGCCGAAAGCCAGATGCGCGCCACCGTATTGAAATTGATCGCCCGCTTCTTTCAGGTGTTGAATTCCCGCGTATTGGGGGACAATTCGGGCGATTTCTCGGCGTAGTTCGGCGGTATTTTGATAGGTTAATTTATCGGCTCGATCGGGCCGAACCCGACGCGCTAACTCTAGAAAAACTTCCCACTCCGATCGAGCTTCCCCGATCCGTCCCGTTTGGATTTCCGGGCTAAAGATCACCCGTCTCTCGGTAGTGGTTTCCGTCACCCCTCCCGCGATTTCGTAGCGAGTCGTCGCGGGAAGTAAAATCACCGTTTCCTTCGGTTCCAACAACATCTGATTCGACAGGATAATGTCGTAATGAACCCGCAGGGGAATCTTTAATAACGCCGCTTCCACGTATTCCGGATCGGGGAGAACTTCGAGGAAATTTCCCCCGACGGAAACTAACACGTCTAATTCTCCTTCCGCCGCGGTATCGATCATTTCCGAGGCGATTAATCCCCGTTCGGTGGGTACGCAAAAGCCCCATAATTTTTCCATCTCCCCGGCGGTTTCGGGGGTGATCGATCGACCCCCTGGAAACACCGTCGAGTAACAGCCCATTTCCGCGCCACCCTGTACCCCGGAGTGACCGCGGATCGGCATTAATCCGCATCCCTCGCGCCCGACAAAACCTTTCGTGAGCGCTAGATTAATAATGGCTTTTACGTTATCCTCGCCGCATTCGTGTTGGGTAATCCCCATACTCCAGACGAAAACCGCTTTATTCGCCTGACCGACCATCTCCGCGAACGCGTACATTTCCTCTCTCGACGCGCCGGAAAGGGTTTCTAATTCTGACCAAGATAAGGATTGTAAATAAGCTTGCAATTCGTCGAACTTGTTGGTATAATTATCGACAAAATTGCGATCGAGCCAGTCATTTTCGAGGATGTGTTTCATCACCCCGTTCAGGAAAGGAATATCGCCGCCCGTGTTAATTAAAAAGAAATCCTCGGCGAATTTCGTCCCGAATAACGCGCTCTCGGGAATCGAGGGAACCCAATAGCGTTCCATACCGGGTTCGCGATAGGTATTGATCACGACGATGCGAGTTCCCGCTTTTTTCGCCCAGTGTAAATATTTCACCGTTACCGGTTGATTGTTCGCCACGTTCGAGCCGATAAATACCAGTAAATCCGTGCCGATCCAATCTTTATAAGAACAGGTAGTCGCCGCAACCCCGAGAGTGGATTTCAGCGCGCCGGTACTGGGAGAATGACAGATTCGCGCCGCGTTATCGACGTTATTCGTGCCGATCGCCCTCGCCGCTTTTTGTGTGGCATAATAAGTCTCGTTCACCGTGCCGCGACTGGTGACGTAGAAACCGATTTTTCGCGGGGTCGTCTGCCGGATGGAATCGCTAATCGTTTCTAGCGCTTCTTCCCAACTAATCCGACGGAATCCCTTATCTCCCTTATCCCGACGCATAGGATAGGGTAATCGTCCCATTTCCCGGAGTTCGGCGCTCGTTTTGCCCTGTAATCGGGAAACATCGCTCAAAATCCCCGGATCGAACGCGGGCATCGTGTTCAAGCGCAGTAACCGTAAGCGCACGTTGCATAGGTGCAGTCCGTCGGTCGTCCAGTCTTTCATCCCCGTCGTACCGAGGGAACAGCCATCGCAGACCCCCCGATTCAGAATCTCCCACGCGTAGGGAAATTCGTCGATATTCTCGAAAACGGCGCGGAATACTTCCCAATAGTTGTTCGGGTACTGTTCCCCGATGCCGAAGGGCTTCCAACTCGCCCAATTTTTCGGATTCCAGAGTTTGTTAGGTTTGGGTAGCATAGTAGACGGGAGACGGAAGGCACTCCCCCATCTTATCGCGGATAGATAAGACCTCTCAAAAAAGTACCTAATCGTCGTCTATACACGCTTACGAATCAACGAGGAGCGCGAGAGTTTTATTCGTCAATCAGGGGATTAGCTTAACTGATTGCGGAAACGGGTCGCGCTGATGGTTAAAAGGACGACCGCGAAACCGGCCAACGCGAGCGCGTGAATCCATAACGCTTCTAACCCGACACCTTTTAAAAGAATTCCCCGGATGATGGCGATATAGTGTCGTAAGGGATTCGCGAGAGAGATGTATTGAAAGAATTTCGGCATGGTTTCGATCGGGGCGATCGCTCCCGACAATTGTACCATCGGTAGGTTGATAAAAAACGTGGTTAAAACGACCTGTTGTTGCGATCGACAGAGGGTAGCGAGCATAATTCCCACCCCGATACCGACGAAAACGTACAGGCTAGATAATCCTATAAATAGGAAAAAGTTTCCCCGAAACGGGACGGCAAAAATCACTCTTCCAATAGTTAAGGCTAAGAAAACATCGCCTAATAATAGCATGAATAACGGGACGACTTTCGCTAGTAAAATCTCCCAAGCGGAAGCGGGAGTCATTAATAATTGTTCGAGAGTTCCGGTATCTTTTTCCCGAACCACGGTGATCGAGGAAACGATCGAACCGATCAGAGTTAACACCAATCCCATCACTCCGGGGACGAAAAACCAGCTACTACTTAATCCTGGATTGTAGAAAAAGATCACGTTTGTCGAGACGGGAAGTTCCGAAGTTTGATTTCGATCGCCCGTTCCGAACGCTTGCACGATCTGATTGATATAACCACCGGATATGCCCGCGGTATTCGCGTCCACCCCATCGATAAAAACTTGAACTTCCGCGGTTTTGCCGTTAGCTATATCCCGACTGAAATCAGGAGGAATAATTAAACCAGCGGTTAATTCTCCTGTCTCTACCTGTCGGGCTAAGTCCTTCTCGTTAAAAGTAATCAGATCCGCGTCAAAAATCCGATTTTCGGTAAAAGCGGCTACCAGCGATCGACTCTCGGCCGTTCCCGCGTAATCCACCACTCCCAACTTAATATGATGGACATCCGGATTGAGTGCGAACCCGTAGATTAATAACTGGAGCGTCGGCGGAACAATTAATAGAAATATCAACTGTTTATTTCGTAAGATTTGCCGAAGCTCTTTTCGGGCTAACGCCCAGAATCGACTGGTAAAAAATTGAAGTAACATCTTTTAATCTCCTAATTGCATTCGAGATAGAGCTTTTCGAGCTACCATAAATAACCCCATCCCTAATAATAAGATAATGAAAACGCTCGACCCGACACTCGGCCATCCAATTCCCCGAACGAAAGCGTCTCTCGTGATCTCGATATAATAGCGCGCGGGAACGATATTAGAGACGAGGGATAACGGGAAGGGAATATTACTTAACGGGTAAATAAATCCGCTGAGTAATAAAGCGGTGAGGAATCCCACTAAAGAAACCCCTTGTACCGCCGAATTCTGATTACTCGTCCGCGCGCCTAACATCAATCCGAACATAACGGCCGCCCATAAATAGAAGAGAGTTCCCAATAGTAACGGGGTCGGATCGCCCGCGAATTGTAATTGAAAAACTAGACTCCCTAAAACCATCACCCCGATCGCTATTCCCGACGCGACGATTAAATAGGCGAGAGACTTACCGAGAATCAATTCCCCCGCGCTCAAATCGGAAGCGTACACCTGTAAAATCGTTCCCTTTTCCTTTTCCCGTACCATCGCAATCGCCGACAACAGCGAGGGGAAAATCCACAAGACGACCGCGTAAACTCCCGGCACGATATACAGCGATTCCTTACGTCCCGGATTGAACCAAAAGCGGATTTCGGTTTGAATAGGAGTAGATTCAGTAATCAGGTTTTCCGCTTGAAGAAAAGACCTTGTGGTGGCTTTAATACTATTGCGGATCACGCGGGCATTGTTGGCATCGGTTCCATCGACGATCGCCTGAATTTCCGCGGTTTTATTCGCTTTCACCCTCCGACTAAAATCGGGGGGGATAATCACGATCGCACGGGCGATACTTCGGTCTAACGCGACTTCCGGATCGCCTTCCCAAGTGACGGGAGTGAAGAAATTGGTCGCGAACAGTCGATCGCTATACTGTCTACTCAGGACGGATCGATCGAGATCCTGAACGAAAAGCGGAATATCCTTCGCCTCCAATCGGATCGCGAAACCGAAAATAAACAAAGTCATAATCGGTAGGATAAACGCGAGCGCGAGAGTGAGACGATCGCGACGGAATTGCGCCAGTTCCTTCCGACATTGGGAGAGAATTCTTTTCATAACTTTATTCCGCTAGATGGGCTGTACCCGCTTCCGTTCTCTGTACGACACTGATAAACGCGTCTTCTAACGAGAAGGGAATCGATCGGGCCGATAAAACCTGAATTCCCGCCCCCGTTAGAATATTTTTAATCTCCGGGATCTCGAGTTCCGGTCGATCGAGAACGACGTGTAATCGATCGCCGAAAATCGACACGCGCCAGGATTCTAATTCGTTTTTCAGTAAATCGGAACCGCGCTGGAGTCGATCGAGCCGTAATTCGATTAACTGTCCCGGTTGTGCCGCTTTAATCTCTCCCGGCGAACCCTGAATCACCACTTCTCCCGCGACCATAAAACCCATCCGATTACACTGTTCGGCCTCTTCTAGATAGTGCGTGGTCACTAAAATCGCCGTCCCCCGTCGCGCCAGATCGTTAATCAAACGCCAGAATTGTCGCCGCGCGAGGGGATCGACCCCGGAGGTCGGTTCGTCGAGAAACAGGATCTCCGGTTCGTGCATCACCGACGCGCCGAAAGCCACGCGCTGTTTCCATCCCCCCGGCAGTCGTCCGGTCAGCATTTTTTCCTGTCCCGTCAGGCCGCAGATTTCCAGCACCCAATCGATTTTCTCGCGCCGCGAACGCGACGGAACCCCGTACACCCCGCAGTAAAATTCGAGATTTTCCCTCACGCTCAGATCGTCGTATAGCGTGAATTTCTGACTCATATAACCGATTCTACGGCGTAAATCGGGATCTCGGAGGTCTTGGCTCCGTCCCGCGAGGGAAATCTCGCCCCCGGACGCGGGAAGTAAGCCGCAGAGCATTTTAATCGTCGTGGTTTTTCCCGCGCCGTTCGCGCCGAGAAGGCCGTAAATATCCCCGTAGCGAATTTCTAGGGTAACGCCTTTGACCGCCCGAAAATTGCCGAAAGTTTTCCGGAGATCCCGCGCGCCGATCGCGATTCCTTTTCCCGCTAGAGAACGCGATTTCCCGCTTGGAAGAGGGATAAACGGCGGATCGGAACCCTCCTGCCGTAAACGGGTCACGAAGACGTTTTCTAGCGTGACATCGGTGATCTGTAGGTCGCTGAGGGGGAGGGATTGACGGGTTAACACGTCGCGGGCCCTCTCCGGGTTCGCGCTCAACACGTCCAATCGATCGCCGAAAGTCTGCACGTCCGCGATCGTTTCCCCGTCCACGAGAGCGAGTAAAGCCGCTTCCGTCGCGGGAATATCGCTCGATCGCACTTCCAACCGCCGTAATCCCGATTTTTCCCGCAATTGTGCCAGCGTGCCGATCTCCCGGATCTGTCCCTCGTACATCAGAGCGATGCGGTGACAGCGCTCCGCTTCATCGAGGTAGGGAGTCGCCACCACGATCGTCATTCCCTCGCTCGCGAGCGCCGCCAGAATATCCCAGAATTCCCGCCGGGAGACGGGATCTACCCCCGTAGTCGGTTCATCGAGCAGTAATACTCTCGGTCGCGGGATAAGAGCGCAACAGAGAGCCAATTTCTGCTTCATTCCCCCGGAAAGTTGACCGGCTAATCGATCGCTCACCCGATCGAGGTTCATCAGTTTTAAATATTTATCGCGACGCGGACGGTAATCCGTTTCCGACACCTTTCGCAATCCCGCCACGTAGCGCAGATTCTCCTCGATACTCAGATCGAGATACAGCGAGAATTGTTGGGTTAAATACCCGATATCGAGACGGGCATTCCGCGGCTTTTTACCGAAAACGTCCGCGGTTCCCCCCGACGCTTCCATCACCCCACCGAGGATATGAAAGGTACTGGTTTTTCCCGCGCCATCGGGGCCGATTAACCCGAAAACCTCGCCGGGGTACACCTCGAAGTTAATTCCCCTCACGGCGGCGAATTTACCGTAATTTTTCTGTAAATTGACCACCTGAATCAACGGGAAATCGGCGATCGGGGCGCTCTTGGTGTTCGGTTCGGAAGGGAAATCGATCGTCATTAGACCCACGCGCGGAATTGACAACGCTAATCCTATTATCGGGGTTCCGGGTGGTGAGTTACAGTACGGTTATAATTTTATTATCGAGTTTCGAGATTTTCGCCGTGCCGAACCCACCCTACGGTCTGTCGATGCCGTTTCCCGCGACACGATCTCGATATTCTAGAAAACGCGAGCGATCGGAGATTTGCGGAAGATGACAGGAATTACTAACAATCGGCAAAAAAACGAGAGCGATCGAGTTTCCGCTATCTCACCATTAGGGGAAAAACTACGGAAAATCCGTCAAAAGATTATCGATTCCGGTATTCCTTTACTCGGTGACGAGGAGATCGATCGAGAAGTCGAGGAACGTCGAGGAGGACAACAGAAAATCGAATGATCCGAACCTTTATCGATTCGGGGGTTCTCATCGCGGCCGCGCGGGGTGTGGGAAACGGCGCGGATAGAGCGATCGAAATTCTCGGAGACACACGAAGAGAATTCGCCTCTGGCGTTTTCCTAAAACTAGAAGTTTTACCCAAGGCAATTTATAACGGGAGAACCGCGGAAGCCGATTTCTATCAGACTTACTTTGATGCGGTGACATACTGGGCTACCGATGTCGAAACGTTAATCGAAGCCGCTTATCAAGAATCGACTCGATACGGTTTAGGAGCGATGGACGCGTTACATATTGTAGCGGCAGTGTCCGTCGAAGCCGAAGAGTTTATTACCTACGAAAAACCGGGAAAATCGATTTATCGTACCGAAAGCATTCGGGTTATCTCCGCTCGTTCGGAGTAGAAACGCGATATTCGGACACGGTTTTCCGATAGTTTTGTAAGACGGGTTAGACGGCAGGGGTTTTCGAGATCGATCGATCCATCGCGAGAGTTCTAACCTACCCCCGTATCCATCGGTAGGGGAGGGGAAGGTACTATGAAAGAATTAGACCGATCGCCCTCCCCGCTACCCGCGATGAAATTACCGCAACTTTCCGCCCTGATCATCGGTTTGAGCCTGATTTTCGGACTCATGCTCTGGTTGGTCAACTCTATCTACCGACTATACATCCAGATCGCGTTTACCGCCCCGATCCTGGCGAATTTACTCCTCTTACTCATCATCGCCCTGCTCGGTTTACTGATCTACGTCCTCGTTTACTACTTCTACTTTCTCCCGCAACAGAAAAGAGGCCGCCGCGGTCTCCGTCCCTCCTCCCGTCCCCCGATTCAACTCCCCGTCGAGAAAACCGAAGCGGCCGGGGAAACCTTGAAAGCGGTACGTCAACAGGTTCAACAAATACAGGATCGGGTAGCGCGCGAGGTTCTCTGGCAACGTTCCCGCGAGATCGAGGAAAATCTAGCGCGGGGAGATGTGCGCGTGGTCGTTTTCGGGACGGGTTCCGCGGGAAAAACCTCGCTAATTAACGCGCTTCTCGGTCAGATGGTGGGGAATGTGGAGGCGACGATGGGAACGACGGAGGAGGGAGAAACCTATCACCTGAAAATGAAAGGGGTGACTCGCGAGATCCGGATTACCGATACTCCCGGAATTCTCGAAGCCGGTACCGCGGGAGGACAACGGGAAAAAATCGCGCGGGAACTAGCGACCGGCGCGGATTTATTAATCTTCGTCATCGATAACGATCTCCGACAATCGGAATACGAACCTTTCTCGCGTTTGATCGAGATCGGGAAGCGTTCTTTACTGGTTTTTAACAAGAGCGATCTCTATACCGATGAAGATCGGGAGATGATTTTAAAACATTTACGGGAACGGTTAAAAGGATCGATCCTCTCCGGGGATATTATCGCCGTCGCCGCCAACCCGCAACCGGTACAACTGGCCAACGGACAAATCCTCGAACCGGAACCAGATATCGTGCCGTTAATCAAACGATTGGCGGCGGTTTTACGCGCGGAAGGGGAAGATCTGGTCGCGGATAATATTCTGCTTCAATCGCAGAGATTGGGAGAGGAAGCGCGGAAAATTATCGATCGCCAGCGTCGTCGTCAGGCCGATAAAATTATCGATCGCTATCAATGGATCGGAGCGGGAGTGATCGCCGTCACCCCTCTCCCGGTCATCGATCTCCTAGCGACCGCCGCGGTAAACGCGCAGATGGTAGTCGAACTCGGTCGGGTGTACGGGTGCGAGATCAACAGCGATCGGGGCAAAGAACTAGCGTTTTCCCTCGGAAAAACCCTCGTGAGTTTGGGAGTGGTCAAAGGAGCCGTAGAATTACTCGCCAGAGTCCTCCAGCTAAATGTAGCCACCTATATCGTCGGCAAAGCGATCCAGGGAGTGACCGCGGCCTATCTCACCCGCATCGCCGGAAAAAGTTTCGTGGAGTATTTCCGACACGATCAGGATTGGGGGGATGGCGGCATGACGGAAGTAGTACAGCGCCAATTCCAACTCAGTAGAAAGGAGGAATTCGTCAAAGCCTTCGTCGTGGACGCGATCGGCAAGGTAGTACAACCCTTCAAAGATGATTGGGTAGAGGAGGAAGTGTTAGAGGGAAGAGGGGAGGATTGGTAATTCGGGAGATGGGGAGATTTTTCGGGAAAAAAAGCCCCCGCAAAAGGGAAAAGAGCTTTCTGAATCTTTTCACCTTTACCCTTTCACCTTTTCTCTCCCTCACCTCCTGCCTATTGCCTCCTGTTATCCTTCGATCGATGCCGCGAGAAATTCAAGAAGAAGTCTATAGCCGCGGACTGATTCCCTATCTTCCCGATCGAGCGGTGATACTACCGACTTCCCCAAAAGCCACATTCGGTGAGACAATCGAGAATGATCCATACCCTTGTTGAATAGTACCTATACGCCGATGCCACGTCTTCGATCGATTCTATCCGTCATCCTAGTCTTAGTAACCACCCTGCTGGTCAGTTGCGGTAGTCCCCAAGCGACGATCCCGACCACCTATTCCGCTCAAAAAATCGAACAGTTACAAGTGTACGTTCAACCTATCCAGGAGTTTCGCGACAAAATGAGCGTCCTCGAAGACCTCATCGCCTCGAAAAACTGGGTAGACACCCGTACCTATATTCACGGGCCTCTCGGTCAACTCCGTCAATCGATGACCGGTCTCTCCCGGAGTTTACTCCCGAAAGACCAGCCACAGGCCGAACAGTTAGCGAAAAATCTTTTCGTTCACTTCGAGCGAATTGACGCGGCGGCGAAAGAAAAAGAGTCCTCCCTCGCGGCCGCCCAATTTAACGAAGCCCTGAAAGATTTCGACGCTTATTTAAATCTGATTCCTAGTTAGCTATTAGCTATCCGCTATCAGCTGACAATTCCTAGTAGGGGCGCGAGACCTCGCGCCCCTAAAGCTTTCAAAAAAGGAATTCTCGCCCGTTTTTTAATGAATAACGATTATTCGCCGATCGCTAAAAGCTGACCGCTGAAAGCCGATCTTAACGCCGGGTCGAACATATCCAGCTTTTTTTTATGGAAAAAATCGCGATTATCGGGGGGGGAGTTATCGGCGCCTCGATCGCCTACGAACTCGGTAAAATACAGGGACTAGAGATCTCGCTATTCGAGGAAAAAACGCCGGGGCAAGGCTCTACCGGGGCGGCGCTAGGGATTATGATGGGCGCTATCAGCCATAAAACCAAAGGAAGGGGCTGGAAACTGCGCCAAAAAAGTTTAGAACGCTACGAGACGCTAATTCCCGAACTAGAATCTGTAACGGGGATACGGATTCCTTTCAACCGACAGGGAATCGTGATGTTCCGCTTTACCGACGAAGATACAGAGAGTTGGCAGAATTTAGCCGGTATCCGTCAGCGCCAGGGTTTAGAACTAGAAATCTGGGATCGGCAGAAATTACGGGAAAACTGCCCGGAAATCACGGACGATCGCGTGACCGGCGCGATCTATTCCCGGTTCGATCGACAGGTGAACCCGACGATCCTCACCCGCGCGCTCGTCGAGGGAGCGGCGAGAAACGGGGTCAATTGTCATTTCGGGGTAAAAGTTGAAAATTTCGAGTTCGATGCGGTAAATGACTCGAATACCCATCACTGCAAAGCGATTCACACGGAAATAGGAACCTTCGAGATCGATCGCCTGATCCTCTGTGCCGGGATCGGTTCCTTCGAGTTAACACGACAACTGACGCGACCGGTGGAAATCCGCCCCGTGATCGGACAGGCTCTACAGGTGAAATTGCCGCGAGATCTAGGACGGAAAGACTTCCAACCGGTATTAACGGGGGATGATATACATATAGTACCGCTCGGTAATGGGGAATATTGGATCGGCGCTACGGTAGAGTTCACCGAGTTAGAAGAGGCGGAATTACTGGAAGAGGTTCGGCAGAAAGCGATCGAATTTTGCCCGGAATTGGCAAACGGCGAGATCGTCCGTACTTGGTCGGGAAAACGACCGCGACCGGAAGGCAAACCCGCGCCGGTTATCGAGAAACTCGACGGTTACGATAACGTGATTCTCGCCACCGGACACTATCGCAACGGGGTCTTACTCGCGCCCGCTACCGCCCAAATCGTCCGGGAGGCGATCGAAACGGGAAAATAAATCGCTAGGGTAGTTGATGCCAGAATTAGCGGTTATCGGGAAAGGGAAATAAGAAAGCGATCGAAAGACATCCCGCGAACGTGAGCGTCGAAAGTCAAAATAAACTAAAATTTTATACTTTCAGGGATATTTTCTCGATCTATACACTTTTTATATTTTGATAACCTCTTGATTTCTCCTTTCTCCTCCTGACTCCTGACTCCTGTCTCCTGTCACAACCAGAGATTTTTGATTTTGACAGGAGGAGTAACGATACATTTTGTGTCACCCGCGACGGGAAACCGAGTTCGGGTAGTATACTTGACCGTGACCGTCCCCCCAAATAATCCATTATGATCGCCGTTAAAATCGCCATCATTTGCGCTCTCGTGTTGGTAGTCGTGAAATTCATCGCCTCCGCTTTTGGAAAAGGCGATATTCCCCTTCTAAACCAAGCTGTTACCGTGATTTTAGGGCTTTTTATCGCGTTCGAGGTGTTGCAGTTGGGACGGACGATGATCGAGAAAATCAATTAAGAACCGGAAGTAAGAGCCAGCCGCGCGAGATAATAAGCGGTGATCGTTTTCGCGTCGATCGATTCCCCGCGGGCGATCGCCGCCTCGAACTCCTCGAAACTTAGTAATACCACTTCCAGATCCTCGTCGATATCCTGTTCGGGTGGCGTTTCCAGTTTCTCCAGATCCCGCGCGAGAAACGCGTAGATATATTCATCGGAATAACCCGGCGCGAGGGGGAATTTCCCTAAAGATTGCCATTCTTTCGCTCGATAGCCCGATTCTTCCTCTAATTCCCGTTTTACCGTCGTCGCCGGATCTTCTCCCGGATCGATCGTTCCCGCGGGAAACTCTAGAATTCTCCCCTGCAAACTAAACCGATACTGACGCACCAGAACTAATTTTCCCTCGTTAGTGATGGGAACGGCTAACGCGCCTCCAGGATGGCGGACACACTCCCACTCTCCCTCGACTCCATTGGGTAAGCGTAGTCGCGACACTTCAAAATTAAATACCCGTCCTCGGTAAAAGAGACGCTGTTTGAGCAATTGTGGCGGTTCTATCATATATAGGAAAGTTGACGGGGTGAATCCGGGCGCTCGGAATAACTTCCCGATGATACTACCAAACACTGACTCCCGAACAGTCTACACTTTCTCTCAATTCGCGGATCGTTTGTTTCGAGACGGGATCGCGCCAATCCGGGGCGATTTCCGCGAGGGGAACGAGAACGAAAGCGCGCTCGCGAAATCGGGGATGGGGGATCTCTAATTCGGCGGTTTCTAACACGAAATCATCGTATAACAGCAAATCGAGATCGAGAGTTCGCGGCCCCCACCGCTCCAAACGAACCCGACCGAATTTCCGCTCGATCGCCAATAACGCGTCTAATAATTCCAAGGGCGTTAAATCCACCCGTAAAATAACACAAGCGTTCAGATAATCCGGTTGTGGCGGACCTATCGCCACGGTACGATAGTATCGAGAAATTTTCTCCACGAGAATGCCCCGCGCTCGCCCTAACTCCCCGATCGATTTCTCCAGAATCTCCCGCGAGTTCCCTAAATTACTGCCCAGCCCGATCGCTACCCGATTTGCCATTTATCGAACCGTTTCCCCGACGATAACGCGCGCCAGTTCCTCCGTCGCTCCGAGCGGTTCGCCCGAAAAGAACTTGACATTTTTATTTTTTTGTGATAAAGAAAAAATCTCCCGATCGATCTCGTCGGTGATCGCGCCGGGGAACAGGAAATAGGGCAGGATGGCGATCGAGCGCGCCCCGTTTCCGATACAGGTTTCTATTCTAGAAGATAGGCTCGGTTCGATCGATCGATACGCGGGAACGGCCGCTACCCTACGGGCGATCGACTCGACGATCCGACACCCGCCGGCGCGACGGCTACCGTGGGAGAGCAGAATCCGATCGGTGGTGGGAAATCTCTCGAATTGTCGGGAAATTAGCTCGATCATGCCGGGATAACTGCCGAGGAAAGGTTTCACCTCGATCGGGAAACTCGATCGAGCGAGAGAGACTTCGGCGCGGATATCTTCGATAACGTGAACCCCGCGCAGGAGAAATAGGGGAATAATGTACAATCCGGACGATCCCCGCTCGCGGGCGACCCGCGCGCATCGATCGATCTGTCGGTGGAGGGGAATTTCCGTCAGTTCTAGGGACGCGGTAGCCACGAATGGCGGTTCCTCCCGTTCCCGCACCGCGACAGACGGGGAAGAACGGGCGATCGCTATTTCTTGCCGCGCCGCGAGTCGAGCGCGGACTAATTCCGCCAATCGGTTCGCGGCCATTCCCGGACGCGGATCGCGACTGCCGTGAAAAACCAGTAAATAAGCCGGGGATCTATCCGGAGAAGTTTCGAGAAAAAATCGGTTTCCCATGTTGACACTCCCGGAAGTCTTCGTATCGGGATTTTTCGTATGGGGATTACTGTAACAATTTTTTCACACTCTCGATCTGTTCGGGGCTGAAACCGGCCTCCGCGAGATGCGCGAGAAACCAACGTTGACGGTAACGATTATCCAGGCGAACGGCTCGATTATACGTTTCCCCCGCGCGCGCGGTATCTCCCTGATCGCGATAGATCATCGCCAGCGCCACCAGGGGATGGGGGTTACTCGGTTCCAAGCGCGCGGCCTCGGTCGCGTCGGCGATCGCCCGATCGAACTCCCCGCGACGATGGTAAGCTAGAGACCGATTATAGTGGGCGATCTCGTTACCCGGTTGTAACCGCGCCGCTCGCGTGTGGGTTTCGATCGCCCGATCGAGGTCGCCGGCGACTAAATAGACGATTCCCAGCGCGTTTAAGGCGGGAACGTCATCGGGATAGCGTTTCACCGTTTCCTCTAGGGTTTCTCTCGCTTTCTCCGGCTGTTTCGCGAGATGTTGTGTCCAGCCGAGAATCACCCGGCCCGATCGATTTTCCGGGTTCAACGCGACCGATTTTTCCAGCGCGTCGATACTTTTGTTAAAATCCCCCGCGCGCCGGTACTGTAAGCCTAACTGACGGTATCGATCGGATTCTTTTTTGTCCTCGATCGAGATCGGGGGACTAGGGGAGGGAGAAACGGAGACAACGGGAGAGGGAACCGTCGTCACGGTCGCTCGATCGCTACAACCGGAGAAAAAAACACAAAATAGTAAAAACGGGAGCGAAACCCTCATTAGAGAAGGCAGGAGGCAGGAGGCAGGAGGCAGGAGTAATATAGACCGCATCCGATCGGGAAACACTGTATCCCCCTCATTATCGAATTTTCGGTCGAATTTTTCTGTTTTCATCGATCGCGCCCCCTAGCCTATCCCCAGGTAAATTATACAGGGGACAATCGATCGATGCACTTCCCACCCGTAAAAACCCAAAAACATCGAATTTATTGAATACAACCTCTATATTTACCTATAAACACGATTTATCCTTCTGCCTCCTGCCTCCTGCCTCCTGCCTCCTGACTCCTGACTCCTGCCTCCTGACTCCTGCCTCCTGACTCCTGACTCCTG